>JAFPYK010000100.1 GCA_017412265.1 Lachnospiraceae bacterium | reverse complement strand
CGGGCGTGTGCGCTACAGCCCGATGTGCAATGAGAACGGCGGCGTGGTGGACGATCTGCTGGTCTACAAGAAGGGCGAGGGCGATTATCTGATCGTCGTCAACGCATCCAACAAGGACAAGGATTACGAGTGGATGAAGGCACATGTCTTCGGCGATGTCGAGCTTGTGGACATCTCGGACTCGGTGGCGCAGATCGCGGTGCAGGGTCCGGAGGCCAAGAAGCTGATGCTGAAGCTGACCGCGGAAGAGAATCTGCCGGAGAAGTATTACTGGTTCATTGATAACTGTGACGTGGACGGCATCTGCTGCCTGATCTCCCAGACCGGCTACACCGGTGAGTTTGGCTATGAGCTATACTGCGCGGCCGAGAAGGGCCCGGAGCTCTGGAACAAGCTGCTTGCGGCGGGCGGGGAGTTTGGCGTGAAGCCTTGCGGACTCGGTGCGCGTGATACGTTGCGTCTGGAGGCTGCGATGCCGTTATACGGACATGAGATGGATGACGAGGTGACGCCTCTGGAGACCGGCCTTGATTTCGCGGTGAAGATGAAGAAGGAGGATTTCATCGGCAAGGCGGCCCTGGTTGAGAAGGGTGAGCCGAAGATCGGAAGAATCGGCCTTAAGGTCACCGGCAGAGGCATCGTCAGAGAGCATATGGACGTGGTTGCAGAGGGCCGCGTGATCGGCCACACGACGTCCGGCACGGTGCTGCCGTATGTGGGCGGCGCGCATGCGATGGCGCTGCTTGAGAAAGAGTACGCGGTGCCCGGCAAGGCGGTGACGGTGCTGGTGCGCGGCAGAGAGGTCGCCTGCGAGACCGAAGCGCTGCCGTTTTATAAGAGAGAGAAGTAAAGCGACTGCATGATATTCATGGCGGAAAACTGTGAGAAGAAAAATGATTTGCTTAACACTGGCCTTGAGCATAAGATGAAGAGAATCGCACATCTGATTGCCTTAATCTTGATATCCTTGATTGCTTTCACAGGATGCGGCGAAGTCCGAATGCAGAAACAATTTGACACCATTGTGTTCTCTTATGAGAAAGAGCATCCCCTCACGGTGTCTTTTCCGAAAATGCAGGGAGAAAGGCCGGTGTACTGGGAGTTGGATCGGAACTATGTGTTTTCAGGTCCGATCAGGCAAAACGGGAGCCGGACGGTATTCTGCAGCGGTGGGCAAGAGGACATTTTCAGGCTGACACATCTGCTGGAGGAAGGAGATTTCGGTGAAGTGAGGACTTCCCCCATGGAAGATGAGTTCGACGAGATTCATCGTGCATGGAAGGAGGATGTGAAAGAGACTTATTTCTTACAACAGCTGAAAGCCTGGGCTCTGCAATATCCGGATTGCGTCTCTGTATCCTGGGAAGGGTTTATCAGATTGAAACCGGACCCTGAGAAGGATCAGATGCTTCGGATAGAATTCGTGTCTGAAGATGCGAAACAATTAATCCTGTTTTGTCACGCGAAAGAAGAAGATGTCTGGAAAGAACAGATCACGGGCATCTTCCCGGAAAGAGAAGTCATCTTGACCTATCCGGATACAGCCCAGATCAAATCCGCAGAGAGAGACACAGATGTCCCGGAAATGAAAAGGCAAGGGAAAAGTATCAGGGTCAAGACAACGGTAACGGACGGGGAAAAAGGATTTACTGCATTTGTATGTGAATCTCAAGAGAAGGAAGACATTTACTTGTCTCCACCAGCCATCCTTCACAAGACAAACGAAGGATGGAAATGGGTGGAGGACAGTCCGTTCCGTGCTTATGGGCTGACGGATCGCAAAGTCCCTGCGGACGGCTGCTATTATGAGATTCTGTACTTTGAGTTTTTTCAGATGCAGAGGCCGGGAGATTACCGTGTGTTGTTGAAGGACCAGAAAAACCAGCTATATTGGTATGACTTTTCCTTGAAATGACAAACAAAGATCAAGAAAAAACAGCGATGCAGAAAAGGCGCCGTCTGGTTTAAGAAAGGATTCATAAAAACAATATTAGGAGGACAATATCATGAACACACCCAAGGAATTAAAGTATGCAAAGACCCACGAGTGGATCAGGGAAGAGGATGGCCTGTATGTGCTTGGCATCACGGACTTCGCGCAGGACGCGCTGGGCAGCCTGGTCTTCGTAAACCTGCCGGAAGTCGACGATGAGTTTGAGGCCGGCGATGCTTTCTGCGATGTTGAGAGCGTCAAGGCAGTCTCTGACGTCATGACACCGATTACGGGCCGCGTTGTCGAGATCAACGAAGAGCTTCTGGATGCGCCGGAGCTGTTAAATGAAGACCCTTACGGCGCATGGATTGCGAAGTTTGAGGGCGAGATCGAAGAAGAGCTGATGGATGCAGACGAGTATGAGGAGTTCTGCGAGAACGAGAGCGAAGAATAATCGTTCCGTGTGAAATGGAGAGGAACATGGCAAATTATTTATCTTTGAGTGAGGAAGACCGCAAGCGGATGCTTGAGGCGATCGGCATCGCATCCGAGCGGGATCTTTACCGGGATGTGCCGGAGGATCTGTATCTGAAAGAGGATCCGAACCTTCCGTCCGGCAAAAGCGAGATGGAAGTGCTGCGGCAGATGAAGGCTCTTGCGGCGAAGAATCATGTCTTTGCGACCTGCCTTCGCGGCGCGGGTGCGTACCGGCATTACATTCCGGCGATTGTCAGTGAAGTGGTGGGAAAGGAGACATTTCTCACCGCGTATACGCCTTATCAGGCGGAGATCTCCCAGGGCATCCTGCAGTCGATCTTCGAGTATCAGACGATGATCTGCGAGCTGACCGGCATGACGGTGGCGAACGCATCGGTCTATGACGGGGCGACCGCGGCGGCGGAGGCGGCTGCGATGTGCAAGGATCGCAAGAGAAGCAAGGTTTTAGTCAGCGCGGCGGTGCATCCGGACATTCTGACGGTGATGAAGACGTATACGTGGGCGGCAGGAAGTGACCTGGTCGTCGTGCCTGCGAAGGACGGCAAGACCGATCTGGCGGCGCTTAGAGAGCTTGCGGATGAGAAGACCGCGGGCGTGCTGATCCAGCAGCCGAACTACTATGGCCTTCTGGAGGACGCGGCGGAAGCCGGCGAGATCGCTCACGCGGCAGGCGCGAAGTACATCATGAGCGTCAATCCGATCGCGGCAGCGGTGCTTAAGACCCCGGCGGACTGCGGTGCGGACATCGCGGTCGGCGAGGGACAGCCGCTTGGCATGCCTCTCTCCTGGGGCGGCCCGTATCTGGGCTTCATGGCGGCCGGCAAGGATATGATGAGAAAGCTGCCCGGCAGAATTGTCGGCGAGACGACGGATCATGAAGGCAGGAAAGCTTATGTGCTCACCCTGCAGGCCAGAGAGCAGCACATCAAGAGAGAAAAAGCGAGCTCCAACATCTGCTCGAACGAAGCGCTCTGCGCGATGACGGCTGCGGTTTACTGCGCGGCGATGGGGCCTCGGGGCATCCAGAACGCGGCGAATTCGTCTGCGGCCAAGGCGCATTATCTGGCAGAGAAGTTAGAGGAGATCGGATACAAGAGAACTTACGCGGGGGAATTCTTCCATGAGTTCGTGACCGAGGCGCCGAAGGGGGCTGCGGCCGCGCTGGAGGCTTTGAAGAAAGCGGATATCCTGGGCGGACTGGCGCTTGACGAGAACCATATTCTCTGGTGCGCGACCGAGGCTGTCACGAAGGAAGAGCTTGACCTGGCAGTGAACGTGCTTGAGGAGGTGTGACCATGGAACTGATTTTTGAAAAGAGCAGACCGGGCAGAAGTCACGCCTATCTGCCGGCGTGTGACGTGCCGGCGTATGCATTTGCAAAAGAGTATTTAAGAGAAGAGGCTCCGGCCCTGCCGGAGGTTTCGGAAAATGACCTTGCAAGACACTACTCTGCGCTGGAGCGGCGCGCGTTCGGCGTCAACAACGGCTTCTATCCGCTGGGCTCCTGCACGATGAAGTACAATCCGAAGGTCAATGAAGTGACCGCGGCGCTGCCGGGATTTACCGACGTGCATCCTCTGCAGGATGCGGACACGGTTGAGGGATGCCTGGAGGTGCTGGACCTGACGAAGAAATATCTCTGCGAGATCACCGGCATGGATGCGATGACGCTGCAGCCGGCGGCCGGCGCACACGGCGAGTTCACGGGCATGATGCTGATCAAGCGTTACCATGAGCTGCGCGGCGAGGGCGAGAAGAGAGTCAAGGTTATCGTTCCGGACTCTTCGCACGGCACGAACCCTGCGACGGGTACGATGAACGGCCTGCAGGTCGTCTCGATCCCTTCGGCAGCGGACGGCAGTGTGGATCTTGACGCGCTGCGGGCAGCGGTCGGCGAAGATACCGCGGGCCTGATGTTAACCAACCCGAATACGCTGGGTATATTCGATAAAAATATTACCGAGATCACGAAGATCATCCATGAGGCAGGCGGCCTCTGCTACTATGACGGTGCGAACTTAAACGCGGTCATGGGCGTGGTAAGACCCGGCGACATGGGCTTTGACTGCATTCATCTGAATCTTCACAAGACATTTTCCACACCGCACGGCGGCGGCGGCCCGGGTGCAGGCGCGGTCGGCTGCAAGGAGTTCCTCGCAAACTATCTGCCGGTGGACTGCTCTTCCGCCATCTGTGAGATTCCGGCGGAGAGCGTGGGCAAGGTGCGCTCCTTCCAGGGCAATTTCCTGGTGGTGGTGCGGGCCCTGACCTATCTGCTTTCCCTGGGTAAGGAAGGCGTGCCGGCGAGTGCCAAGACCGCGGTGCTTAACGCCAATTATCTCAAGGCGCTGCTGGCGGACACCTACGAGATGGCCAACCCGGGTCTGTGCATGCATGAATTTGTCATGACCATGGAGAAGGAGCACAAGGAGTGCGGCGTGAGCGCGCTGGATATCGCGAAGGGTCTTCTCGATGAAGGCATGCACGCACCGACGATTTATTTCCCGCTCATTGTCCATGAGGCACTGATGGCGGAGCCGACGGAGACCGAGAGCCCGGAGACGATCGAGGCGGCCGCGGAGACCTTCAAGAAGGTCTACCGCGCGGCGATGGCGGATCCGGAGGCGGCTCACCAGTGGCCGGTGAAGGCTGCGATCTCCCGCCCGGATGAGGTGACCGCTGCGAGAAAGCCGGTGCTTCGCTGGGTGAAGGAAGAGGCATAACAGAGGAAGATATGAAACAATATGATCTGATTATCATTGGCGCAGGCCCCGGAGGTTACCCCGGGGCCGTTGCCGCCGCATCGTACGGTTTAAAGACCGCGATCGTGGAGGAGAGAGAGCTTGGCGGGACCTGCTTAAACCGCGGGTGTATTCCGACGAAGACGCTGCTGCACACGACCGAGATGCTGCGTGAGTTGAGAGAAGAGAAGGCGGCGGGGATCCTCGCGGGCGAGACGGCCTGCGACGCTGCGGCTTTATTTGCAAGGAAGGAAGAAGTGACCGCGAAGCTGCGTGACGGCGTGGCGGACCTTCTGAAGCGCGCGAAGGTGGACGTGCTCTGCGGGCACGGGCGGATCGCTGCGCCGGGCAAGGTGGAAGTGACTTCTGAGGAAGGCGCGGATACTTACGAGGCGGAGAATATCCTGATCGCGACGGGCTCGGTGCCTGCGAGAATTCCGGTGCCGGGGACGGACCTGCCGGGCGTGCTCACAAGCGACGACCTGCTCGCGGGCGTGGTGCCGAAGAGCCTCACGAACGTGGGCGGAGGTGTGATCGGGGTCGAGCTGGCCTCGGTCTATCACGAGCTTGGCTGCGAGGTGACGATCCTCGAGATGCTGCCGAAGATCCTGCCGAATATGGACAAGGAGATCTCGCAGAACCTCACGCAGATCTTAAAGAGGCGCGGGATCGCGGTGGCGGCCGGCGCGGCGCTTAAGGAGATTACGGAGTCGCCGGAGGGCCTGGTCTGTCACTATGAGCAGAAGGGCAAGGAGCTTTCTGTGACGTCTGAGAAGGTCCTGATCGCGACCGGAAGACGGGCGAACCTCGCGGGGCTCTTCGCGGACGGCCTGGGCGTGGAAGTGAACCGGGGAATCGTGGTAAATGAGTCCTTCGAGACGAGTGTGCCGGGCATCTATGCGATCGGCGACGCGGTGGCGGGCAATATCCAGCTCGCGCACGTGGCGACGGCGCAGGCGAAGGCGGTCGCG
>JAFPYK010000012.1 GCA_017412265.1 Lachnospiraceae bacterium | reverse complement strand
TGACGCCCAGGGCCGGGAAACCCAGCTTGCCGTAGATCAGGATGTAATTCAGGACGAGGTTTACGAGGACCGCCGCCACGCCTGCCTTCATCGGCAGGAGGGTCTGGCCGCATTCGCGGAGGGTTCCGCCATAGATGCGGCAGAGGGCGAAGGCCGGAAGCCCCAGGAGCATCACGCGCAGGTACTGCTGCGCGGCCTCCAGGGTTGCGCCGAGCTCGCTGCTGTCGCCGTTTAAGAACTGGCTGATGAGCGGCGTCCCGAAGAAGGCGAGGATGCAGACCGCGGCGGCGGAGACCAGTGCGCCCAGCCACAGCTTGAAGCGGAATGCGGACCGTACGCCTTCCAGGTCGTGATTGCCGAAGAACTGGGCGGTAAAGATGCCGGGGCCGGAGAGTCCGCCGAAGAGGCAGAGGTAGAAGACGTAGATGAGCTGGTTGACGATCGCGACGCCGGACATCTGGGCGGTGCCCACACGTCCGATCATGATGTTGTCCAGCATGTTGACGAAGTTGGTGATGCCGTTCTCGATCATGATCGGGACGGCGACGGCGAGTACCATCGCGTAGAAGGCGCGGTCGCCGATAAAGGTTTGTCTCAGAGTCTTTTTCATACTATAGCAAATAAAATGACAGAATTATTCACTGCCATTTCAGGGAAATTGATTCATTTTGTCCAAGGCACTATGATAGCACTCGCGGGGGCGGGCGTCAAATAGCAGTTGCGGGTGCAGGCAGGCACGTGGTAAAATACAGGCATGAACATTTCAAGAAATGCGCGTTTCGAGTGGAAGAGAATTGTGTGACAGAAGGATGAAGTAAGCCGCGCCGGTCCCGGGGCGGCTTGCTGAGTGAAACGGGTGAGAGTGTGTCTGCGCGGGCGGGGCCCTGCGCGGAGGAAAGGATTCTTATGAGGTGGATACATCTGTCGGACCTGCACCTGGGCAAGCGGGTCAATGAATATTCGATGCTGGAGGACCAGAAGTACATCCTGGAGGAGATCCTGGGCATCGTGCGCGAGGAGGAGCCGGAGGCCGTGGTGATCGCCGGCGATGTCTATGACAAATCGGTGCCGCCGGCGGAGGCGGTGACGCTGTTCGACGATTTTTTGAATGCACTCTGCGAGGGCGGGCGGAAGGTCCTGATCATCAGCGGCAATCACGATTCGGCGGAGCGGCTGACCTTCGGCGGAAGGCTCATGGAGCGGAGCGGGGTCTATCTGGCCCCGGTCTATGACGGGTGCGTGGAGCCGGTGCGGCTGCCGGATGAGTTCGGGGAGGTGCGGTTTTATCTGCTGCCCTTCGTGAAGCCGATGCATGTGCGCGCGGCATTTCCGGAGGAGGAGACCAGCTCGTACACGGACGCGGTGCGGGTTGCAATCGCGCATATGGATGTGGATTCGGAGGCTCGCAATGTGCTGGTGACGCACCAGTTCGTGGCGGGCGCGTCGCGGTCGGATTCGGAGAGTGTGAGCGTGGGCGGCACGGACGCGGTCGACGGCAGTGTGTTTGAAGTGTTTGATTATGTGGCTCTGGGGCATCTGCACGGGCCGCAGCCGGTGGGCCGGGAGACGGTGCGCTACTGCGGGACGCCTCTGAAGTATTCGTTCTCGGAGATGCACCAGAAGAAATCGGTGACGATCGTCGAGATGGAGGAGAAGGGCAGTGTGCGGGTCCGCACGAGGGAGCTGCACCCGCTGCATGATCTGCGGGAGATCCGGGGGACATTTGCGAGGCTCACGGATCCGGCGTTCTTCGAGGGGACGGCGGTCGGGGACTACCTGCACATCGTGCTCACGGACGAGGAGGATGTCTACGACGCATTTGCGCAGCTTCGGGGCGTCTACCCGAATCTGATGACGCTCGATTATGACAATACGAGGACGCGCGCGGAGGGGCATGTGGCCGCCGTGAGCGCGCAGGCGAGGCTCAGTGAGACCGAGCTTCTCGGGATGCTCTATGAGCAGCAGAACGGCTGTGAGATGAGCGAGGAGCAGAGGCGCTGGGCGGAGGATAC
>JAFPYK010000099.1 GCA_017412265.1 Lachnospiraceae bacterium | reverse complement strand
GGGAAGAATACTGCTCGAGGATGCTCTCGATATCGTCTTCCTCATCCTCGTCAAATGCCGGAGTGCTCACCGACGGCCGTCTGGGCGCCTCATGCTCCTCCGTGCGCTCTGTTCTGCGGCTCTCTCTGCGAGCCGTCTCACGCGCCGCGAACTCGCTCTCTCTCCTGCGCCTGCGGGCAACGAAGAGGTCTTCCTCCTCCTCTTCCTCCTCGAAGGAATCATACGCCTGCGAAGCATCCGCCTTGCGGGCCTCTTCCTCCTCCCGGAGCTCCCTCCAGGTCTTCTCCATACGCTTCTCCTGCGCATCCCGGCGCTCGCTTCTGCGGTTCTCCCTGCGGGCTCTGCGCTCCGCCAGCTTCTCATCCTCCGAAACGCCGCGGATGAACTCTCTCCAGTCAAAGACCGCTTCCACGGAAGCTATCGCGACCTCGATCATCTCATCGTCCGGCTCTCTGGTCGTCAGGCCCTGAAGCCACAGCCCGGGCTTGCTGATGATGCGCATGATCACCGAGTCCGAACGGCCCGCCAACTGGATCACCTCATAAGAGACACCGGCAATCACCGGGATCAGAAGCAGCCGGTACAGGATCCGCAGCCAGGGCGACTCCACACGGATAAACATAAAGAGCAGGATGCTGATCAGCATCACATAGAGCAGGAAGCTCGTGCCGCAGCGGCGGTGTTCCCTGCTCTGCCGGCGCACATTCTCCACCGTGAGCGGAAGGCCCTTCTCCACGCAGTTGATGGACTTATGCTCCGCCCCGTGGTACATGAACACGCGGCGGATCTCCTCCATGCGGGAAATCATCAATACATAAAGCACGAAAATCAGCACGCGGATCACGCCCTCGATCACAATCAGGAGCGTCTGGTTCGCGATCACTTTGCTCAGAAGAGACGAAAGGAAAAACGGAAGCAGCATGAAGATCACAATGGCCAGCAGGATCGACAGAACCACCGTGCCGCCCATCATCACCTTCTCGCTCTTATTCCCGAACTTCTCCTGAAGAGCGGCCTCCAGCCTGCTCTCATCCTCCTCATCCTCATCCTCAAAAAACGAAGACGAATACGTCAGTGTCTTCAGGCCCAGCACCAGGCTCTCCCCGAAGGCCGCGATTCCCCGAAGAATAGGTATGCGGAAGAGACCGACCTTATCGCGGATCCCGTAGAACTCATCGGTCATCGTCTCGATCTGACCGCCCGGCGTGCGCACCGAAACCGCGTACGCGTTCCCGTTTTTCATCATAACACCTTCAATGACGGCCTGGCCGCCGATTCCGGATGCTTTCATCAACCATTCCTCCAATCCATACAGAATCAAATCCGAAAAAAAGAAAAGGTTGAGATTACGATAACCTCAACCTGATTCCTGTCTTTCGATTTACTTTGTAAAGCCGTACTTACGGTTGAACTTATCGATAGCACCGCGTGCGGATACTGCCTTCTGCTGTCCGGTGTAGAACGGATGGCACTTGGAGCAGACTTCCACGTGGATCTCCTTCTTGGTGGATCCTGTCATAAACTCATTGCCGCAGTTACAGGTAACCTTCGCCTGCTGATACTTCGGATGGATTCCTTCTCTCATGATATTCACCTCTTTAAACACTATATTATTGAAAGTCATCTACAATAGAATTCTGTAATGACTATGCTTCTTCTACGAGACAACATGATTACTATATCATAATGAATTTTAAGATGCAAGCATTTTCTTTCGTGAAATCGAGGGAAATTCAAGGGTTTTCCCGCTTAATCCGAGATTCGGATCCGGCTCACCGCCGCGACAAATTCCTGATTGGAAGCGGTCCGCTCGAACAGATCGATGATGTGCTCCAGCGCCTGGTCCGGACGTCCTCCCGCGAGGATCCGCCGCACCTTATCCGCGCATGCTGCCTCCTCCGGGCTCAGCAGCAGGTCCTCTCTCCTCGTCCCGGACTTGTACAGGTCGATCGCCGGGAAGACCCGGTGCTCGGAGAGATTCCGGTTCAGCACGATCTCCATGTTGCCGGTCCCCTTGAACTCCTCAAAGACCATGTCGTCCATCCGGCTTCCGGTGTCCACCAGGGCCGTCGCGAGGATGGTCAGGCTTCCGCCCTCTCTCATGTTGCGGGCCGCGCCGAAGAACTTCTTCGGCATATAGAGCGCCGCGGGATCCAGGCCGCCCGAGAGCGTCCGTCCGCTCGGCGTCACCGTGAGGTTGTACGCCCTGGCAAGCCTCGTGATGGAATCCAGCAGGATGATCACGTCCTGCTTGTGCTCCACCAGGCGCTTGGCGCGCTCCAGCACCATCTCGGTCACCCTCTTGTGATTCTCCGGCTGCTCGTCAAATGTCGAATAAATGACCTCCGCATTCGGCCCCTCGATCGACTCCTTGATGTCCGTGACCTCCTCAGGCCGCTCATCGATCAGCAGCACAATCAGATGCATCTCCGGATGGTTGGCCGCAACCGAGGCCGCAACCTGCTTCAGCAGCGTCGTCTTGCCCACCTTCGGCGGTGCGACGATCATGCCTCTCTGCCCCTTGCCGATCGGGGAGATCAGGTCCATCATCCGCATGGACACCGGGCATCCGGGCTTCTCAAGCCTTATCCTCTCCTGCGGGAAGATCGGCGTCATCTCCTCAAACTTGCAGCGCGAGGCAGCCTCCGAGGGATCCATCCCGTTGATCTTCTGGATATATAAGAGGGCGCTGAACTTCTCCGTCGCAGACTTGACCCGCGTGTTGCCCAGCACGATATCACCGGTCTTCAGGTTAAACCGCCGGATCTGCGCGGGCGAGACGTAGACGTCATTCTCGCCGGGCAGGTAATTGTCGCAGCGCAGGAAGCCGAAGCCGTCCGGATTCACCTCCAGGATTCCCTCCTTCATCTCGCCGGAATCGAGAGACTCAATCTCCGCAGGCATCGGGAGTTCCTCCTCCTGGCGGAAACGCTCCTGGCGCACCGGGCGGTAATCGCTTCTGGGCTCGCCGCGGTAATCCGAACGAGCGTCATTCCTTCCCTCGCCGCGCTGGTCCGCACGGGCATCTGTCCTGGCCTCACTGCGAAGCTCCGCGCGGTTCTCTCTCGGGCTCTCCGCCCGCTCGGGCCGCGCAGTCCTCTGGCCGTAGATACGCTCGCCGTAGGTGCGCTCACCGTACGTGCGGTCGCCCGGCCGCTCTCCGCCGGCATCGCTCCTCTCGCTGCGGACAGGGGCGCTCGGCACAGGCCTCACCACGCGCCGGATGCCGCCTTCCCTGACCGGTGCATCGTCCCGGACTCCCTCACGGGCGACGGGCGCTCCGGTGCCGGTCCTGCGAACCGGGCGGGCCGCCTGGCCTTCCGAAGGCCGGTAAGGCGTACGCTCTCTCACTTCATCCCCTCCGGCCGTGCGGGGCGCGCGCCGGATCACAGGCCTCTGGCCCGCACTTTGCTGCTGCAGAGGAGTCCGCCCCTCCGGCGACTGAATCGGCCTCCGGTAGATCCTCGGCTCCTGGCCGATGATCGGAGCCGTCTCCACCGCAGAGATCGGCACCGGCACATCCGAAGGAGCTTCCTTCTTCTCCTCCGGCTCCGTCAGCGTCTTCCTCGCGTCATATGCCTTGATCGCCTCCATCAGATCATGCTTGCGCAGCGCGGACACACCCTTCATACCGCGCTCCTTGGCCGCTTCCCGCAGCTCCGCCAGAGACATCTGTTCGTAATTCATACTCCAACCTCCTTCGAAACAAGGGTTCATCCCAAAAGGACCCTTCCGTCCTTCCATACCTCAGCAACAAACGCACAAAACACGCTGCAGCCGCGCCGCACCTTACCATGCCGCCAGCCGCATCCTGTCATACGCGCGCATATGTCATGAAAAAATAAAAAATGAAAATGAAAAATTAATCGCAGCGCGGGAACCGGGCACCGATCGCCCCGTCCCGGCCTGTATCACTGAGCTGTCCCGTCCGTATCATAGTCACATCGTCAAGAAAAGAAATCATCTACAATCATAAAGGAAAACAGCCGCCGAACCGGCGCAGGAATCTGACAAGAATGGCTCCGAAACCTCCAGACTTGCACTTGAATCTACACAGTCTGAATGTTATCATAGTTTCACGGAAAAATCAAGTCTGCAGGAGGACCGCACATGGCCGGAAGCAAGGGAACGCTTCCCTACGAGGGAGCCTATTATACGTTCCGGGAATACTGCCGGAACACCTACGGAGAGCCCCTGTACAAGATCAGTCTGAATATCGGCTGCACCTGTCCGAACCGTGACGGAACCGCTGGCACCGGGGGCTGCACCTTCTGCGGGGCGGCCGGCGCGGGAGAATTTGCCGGAGACGCCTCAAGGCCGGTTGCGGAGCAGCTTCGCTCCGGCAAGGAGCAGGCCCGGCGCATCCGCCCGAAGATCCGCCGCTACATCGCGTATTTCCAGGCATTTACCAACACCTACGGGGATCCCGCATACCTCCGCTCCTGCTATCTGGAGGCCGCTGCCGACCCGGACGTCACAGCCCTCTGTATCGCCACGCGGCCGGACTGCTGCGGCGACGAGGTCATCGCCCTTCTCCAGGAGGTCTCCCTCATCAAGCCGGTGACCGTGGAGCTGGGCCTTCAGACCGTGCACGATGACACGGCGGAGCGGTTTCACCGCGGCTATCCGACGTCGGTGTTTGAGGACGCGATCGGACGTCTAAGCCGTGCCGGCATCCCGGTTGTGGTCCATCTGATGCTCGGCCTCCCCGGCGAATCAGAGGAGGACTTCCTTCAGACCGTAAGAACCGTCAGCCGGCTGCCGGTCACAGGCGTGAAGTTTCACCTTCTCTACCTGCTTAGGGGCACGGCTCTTGCCGAAGAGATGCCCGCAGACCGTCTCCTCACCGAGGAAGAATACCTGACATGGCTTGGCGACGGCATCGCTCTTCTGCGGCCGGACATTTCCGTGCAGCGCGTCACCGGCGATCCCCCGAAGGAGCTTCTCCTCGGGCCCGGCTGGTGCCTGCGCAAGGCACAGGTACTGAATGACATCCGTCACTCGCTCAAGGTGCGCGGCATCCGCCAGGGCTGCCGCTTCGAGAGCCCCGCAGACGGACAGAAAGGATAATCAATGGCACAGGATACCATGACGTTATATAAGCTGATCATCTGCCGGATGCTCAGCCTCGTGAATTTCCCTCTGAGCAACGCCCAGATCTCTGACTATCTCCTCGACCGCGGCTACGCAGATTATTTCGATATCCAGCAGTCGCTCAACGAGATGGCCGAGGAAGCGCTTCTGACCGCCGAGACCAGGCCAGGCACCACCACCTACGAGCTCACGGAGCTCGGCCGGGAATCCCTCGGCTACTTCGGCCGGCGCATCCCGGACGTCATCGAGAAGGATCTGGAGGAATATCTGCGCTCCAACCGCTACGAGCTCAGGGAGACCTCCTCGGTGCGGACCGATTACAGCCAGGACCCCGAGGGCGGATATCTCGCGGCCCTCTCCCTCTACGAGCGCGGACGGCTCCTCTGCAAGCTGCAGATGCACGCGGACACCGAAGACGAAGCCGCCCGGATGGCGGACCGCTTCCGCAAGCGCCACCGCGAGCTCTACGAGACCCTCTACCGTGAGCTTCTCCTGCCGGACCAGCACTGATCCCTTATAACATCAAAGCCGCGACTGTCCTGAACTTGGGCAGCGCGGCTTGTTTTACATATCCGGCCGTATACCGGATGGATGATGAATAAAATGAAAATGAAAAAGCCGGGAACATCTTCCCGGCTTTTCTCGCAGTTCGTAGGGGAATCGAACCCCTGTTTCCGCCGTGAGAGGGCGGCGTCTTAGCCCCTTGACCAACGAACCAAGCATAGGTAGTATACAAAGGATTCGCCAAAAAGTCAAGGGACTTTTTCGAAAAATCAAAATTTATTTTTCTCTTCCCTCAATCTCACGGGACGTCAGCCCTGCAGGCTCGCAGGTCCAGGCCTTCCCTTCGCTTCCGAAGAGCTTGATCTTCGCGATCAGGGCCTTCTTATAGCCTCCCTTTAAGATCTTCCAGATATCATACGCATGATTGCCGGTCAGATCCGCTGCCTGCACGTCGATGCCGGCCTGCTTGACCAGGTCGTTGCTGATGTTGACCTTGTTGATGCCCAGGCGGCAGGCCTTGGCCAGGTTCTCATCTCCCGTGCCGGAGCCGCCGTGCAGCACCAGCGGGAAGTTGTTGGTCGCCTTCTTGATCGCGACCAGACGTTCAAAATCCAGATGAGGGGTGCCCACATAAGCGCCGTGAGCAGTGCCGATGGCCACAGCCAGGCAGTCCACGCCGGTCTCCTCGATGAAGCGCACGGCCTCCTCCGGCTCGGTCAGCGCATTTTTGCCGTCGTGCTCATAGTTGTTGCCCTGCCCCACATGGCCGAGCTCTGCCTCGACGGAGAGGCCGATCGAGTGCGCCAGCTTGACCGCAAGCTTCGTCTCACGCACATTTTCCTCATAAGGCAGCGTCGAGCGGTCCACCATGATGGAGGTAAACTGACCCTTCAGCGCGCGGATGGTGTGAGCCATCTCCCCGCCGTGATCCAGGTTGATCGCCACGGGAACGCGGGACTGCTTCGCAAGCTCTGCCGCCACATGGCCCAGCAGGCTGATATCCGGGTTGGACTTGTTGTTCACGTCCAGGATGATCGGTGCATTTAACTCCTCTGCCGCCTCGATGGCCGCGCGGGTGTCAAGCTCCGTGGAGATATTGGGGGCCGCCACCGCGTAACCCTCTGCGCTCGCGCGGTCCAGGATCTCTTTCATCGTAACCAGCATGTGTCAGTCCTCCCTTCCGGTAATCGAAGCCACCGTGAGCCCCTTCGGCACCACGGTCCAGGCCTTGTTCTCGCCGCCGAAGAGCCTGATATACTTCATCAGGGCCTTCTTGTAGCCGCCCTTGACGATCTTCCAGATATCATACGCATGATTGCCGGTCAGATCCGCCGCCTGCACGTCGATCGAAGCCTGCTTTAACAGGTCGTTGCAGATATTCACCTTGTTGATGCCCATGCGGCAGGCCTTCGCCAGGTTCTCGTCGCCCGAGCCAGAGCCGCCGTGCAGCACCAGCGGGAAGTTCCCCGTCGCCTTCTTGATCTCGGCCAGACGGTCAAAATGCAGCTTCGGCGTGCCGGTGTAGGCGCCGTGTGCGGTGCCGATGGCCACGGCCAGGCAGTCCACGCCGGTATCCTTGATGTAGCGTGCGGCCTCCTCCGGATCGGTCAGCGCATGGCTTCCGTCATGTGCGTAGTTGTCGCCCTGGCCCACATGGCCGAGCTCCGCTTCCACCGAGATACCGATGGAATGAGCCATCTCGACGATCTCCTTCACTTCCGCCACATTCTGCTCATAAGGCAGGACCGAGCGGTCTACCATCACAGAAGTAAACTGTCCGCGAAAAGCCTTCACGAACTCGGAGATATCCCCGCCGTGATCCAGGTTGATCGCGATCGGCACTCTCGACTGCATCGCGAGCGTCGCGGCAATGTGTCCGAGCAGACTGATGTCCGGATTCATGTTGTTATGGATGTCGATGATGATCGGCGCGTTCAGCTCCTCCGCCGCCTCGATCACCGCCCGGCAGTCCAGTTCCGTTGCAATGTTGGGGGCCGCGACACCGTAATTCTCGGCGCTTGCGCGGTCCAGGATCTCTTTCATTGTTACCAGCATAGTCCCCTTGCAGGAGTCTGTCTC
>JAFPYK010000098.1 GCA_017412265.1 Lachnospiraceae bacterium | reverse complement strand
GTGTCATCGCCGAAGACCACGACCTCGTCCAGCGCCTTGTCATCGCCCGGCGCCACCAGCTCCATCATCCGCAGGATGCCGCCCTTCTTGTCATCCGGCTGGAACATCAGATACTCCTTCACGAAACGCAGCCGTCCCACCGTATCGCGAAGCGTCAGCCGCTCCTCTTCCTCCTCCGGGATCGACACATACATCTTGTAGATCTTCTCGACATTCGCCGGGTCAAAATCCTCATCGATGATATATGTCGTCGGCTCCTGGCGGATGCCGACCTGGTCATAGAATCGGAAGCTGTTGGCGTAGACCTTCTTGGAATCGTCCGCCGCCACCAGCACGCCGTAGCCGAGCTCCAGCGCCTGCCGGTAGATCGCCAGCGACTTCTCGTAATCGATCGGCCGGTTCTCTCTCATCTCACCGTCGATGTAGATGCCGTGCCCGCCGTTGCAGACCATGTTGTCAAATCCGTTCTGTCTGGCAAATGGAATGCATTTGTAAGAGGCCCGGCCCGTCGCGATGGAGACAAAATGCCCCGCCTCCTTAAGCTTCCGCACCGCCTCGATGGCAGAAGGGACCGGCACTCCGCTCTTCCGGTCGGTTAACGTACCGTCGATGTCAAAAAAGAAATACTTTCTCTGCATATTGAGTCCTTTCGTGAAATGTTTCTGCTCCGCAAATAATCTGCTCCGGTTAATTTCCACAGAGGCCGCCGCACGCGCTTCGCGCGCCCGTCCGGCTCGTCGTTGCTCGCCTTGAATGATCACTTCTTTCGCTTCCGCCACAGAGGCCGCCGCCCGCGCTTCGCGCGCCCGTCCGGCTCGTCGTTGCTCGCCGTCCGGATGTACTTACAGGCAGCCGGTTTTATGCAAGCATAACCGGCTGCCTGTAAGTACATTCGCGGCGCCTCTATCGTCAGAAGTGTCCGCCTCCGCCGCCGTGGAAGGTGCCGCTGGAGCTGATATGTCCGCCTCCGGCCCCGCCGGAGTTGTTGTTGTGTTCCCTGGCGATATGCACGCGGTTGACCGTCCGGTACAGGAAGCGGTCATACTTCTTCGTCAGGTGCATGCTGTTCGCCTTGATATAGCTTGCAGCTCCGCTCGCGCGGCGGATACTCTTATTCTTGCCCTTCATGATATTGACCGGCACAAGAGAAGCCAGCAGGCCGCCGCCCAAGCTTCCGAGCAGATGCTTCAGACCGTAGGTCCGGGGCATCAGCTCGCTCTTCGCCCCGTCGATGTACGACTCAAACGCGCCGTAATAATCTCCGTTGCTCAGCTCGCTCAGGAAGCGGTTCTCCAGCCTGTCGATATCACTCTCGGAGAATTCATAGGCCGTCTTGCCGCAGGTCGAGATCCAGTACTCCCGGGTCCCCATGCAGATCATCAGCAGGATACCGGAATTGTCCTCGCCCACGCCGTAGCCGTTCTCGTCATACCAGTCGTCGGTGAAATCCATCGCGGACTTCCCGCCCATATCATTGACCGTGATCACGCTGATATCCGCGCCGGCTTCCTCGCTCGCCGCGACCGCCAGCTCCTCCAGCTCGCGCTCCTCCGACTCCGTCAGCAGGTTCGCTCCGTCAAAGATATGATTGTAATTGCGGGCCGCGAGCACCTTTGTCCCCGTGCCTGCCGCCACCAGGGCCAACGTCAGGAAGAGCCCCAGGAAGAGGCCGAACCATGTTCTCATCTTCTTCATCGTTCACCCCTCCTTACAGCAGCGTGCTCAGCCACATGGCGCCGTAGACCGCGCCGCCGATCAGCGCGCCGTACATCAGCCAGTAGCGCAGGAATTTGCCCTTATCCGTGGGCAGCTCATCGCCGACAAACTTGCCCGTCTGCCCGTTCATGGCGAACACATACTTCTTGCCCCGCCAGTTGGTATTCAGCAGCCACACCGGATAGAGCGCGTACTTCGTCTTGCCGTTGCGCACATTTACCGTCTGCGCCACCGGAACCGCCGTGGCATACGTTCCCACCGAGTCCGAGAACGCCTGCACCGTGCTCTCCTTGATCCGCTGGTTCGCCCGCTCGACGCTCGAATCTGCGTCCACGTCATACCGGTCCGCCATATAGCCGGACAGATAAGCCGTCTTAAACTCCACTGCCTTCGAGAAATCATAAGGCTCCAGCGACTCCATCATATCATCCGGCAGCTTCGAAGCGCCGTCCACCGGCACATTTTCAAACTCCATCGTGCCGCCGCGCTCCACCGCGAAATGCGTCGTCTCCGTCACCTCGTCATCGCCCTCGCGCCAGCTGTGCATCATCGTCGCGTTGAACGTCAGGTCCGCTTCCGCCTCGCCGCCGAACAGCCAGAAAGGCACATACAGGCCCTTGATCTCATCCAGATGATTCTCCGAGGCAAAGACACTCGGCAGGAGCTTCTTTCCCTTAAAATGATTGCGCAGCGCCGCCTTCGCGGCCTCCTTATCCAGCTGGAAAGGCACGATATATTCCGGCTTCAGGTCCTGGGCGAGATTGCCCACCATGACCACCGGATTGTCGCAGTACGGGCAGATGGTCGCCGCCGTCGTCTTATCCGTGACGATCTCGCCGCCGCAGTTATTGCACCGGTAGACCCGCATGCCCTCCATCTCCGACTGCGTCCACTCCTCCTCCGGAAGCTCCCAGTTGATGTCATCCGGCTTCGTGTTGTTGAGCGCCTCGTCATGCGCCGAAAGCGCCTCCACGTCAAAGACCGAATCACAGTACGGGCACTTCATCTGCTGCGTGCCGCTGTCAAATTCGACTCTTGCCCCGCAGTTCGGGCATTTGTAATCCAGTAAAGCAGCCATTTTGCTCTCCTTTATCCTCTAGGTATTCTTCCCTGAACCGCCGTCACCGGCCGCACGGCCCCTCCGGCGGAAAACGAACATTTACAGCGCATTTGCCGGCTTCAGCACCAGGACCGTCCCGGTCTCCGGCACCGCGGGAACCGTCACCTCCGAGACCTTTGCGAACGTCACATTCTCATACAGCCCCGTGAAATCCGTCACCTCCGAGATGACGTCAAACCCGAAGCTCTCCCCGCGGAAATGCATCGGAATGATCAGCTTCGCCCCGAGCTCATCCGCCAGCTTCTTCGCCTGCACGGCATCAATCGTATAATAACCGCCCACCGGGATCAGCAACACATCCGGCTTGCCCAGGATCGTCTTCTGCGCCACCGTCAGGTCGCACCCCTGGTCGCCCATATGCACCAGGCGCACCTCGCCGTCATCCAGCACATGGATCGTGTTCGTCCCGCGCTTGCTCCCCATCGCGTCATCATGATAACTCACAATCTCCGTGTGCTCGAACGGGCAGCTCTTAATCCCCGTGACAATCTCCACACACGAACGCCCGTTGTGGTCCCCATGCTCATGCGAGCAATAGACCCGGTTGGCACTCTCCCGAAGAGACGCAAGCCCCGGCACCGTCCCGTCCGCATACGGATCCAGCACGACACTGTAGCCGTTCTTCTCCACCTTAAAACAGGAATGCCCCAGCCATGTGATCTTCATCCGATTCACCCCTTTCCGGCAAAACCATCATCATCCATACACACATCCGCCCTCGCCGCTGAGCGTCAGGATCACCTGAGAAGGCAGAAAAAAGTCCACATCAGAGGCCCCGCAAACCTCGTGACCACAGCCGGAACCCCCGGCCAGAATCATCAGGAACAGCACGCCCTCGATATACAAAAAACCGCCCGCCCCTTACAGCGCGGCCTCCAGCGCCTTGCGCATCATCGCCCGGCACTCCTCATACGACTCGCCCGGATGTGCCTCATAGACCTTCTCGCCGTCCACAAAAACCGTGGGCACATGAAAATAATCATACCGGTCCGCAATCTCCGGCGCTGCCGTCTCATCGACGAACTCAACCTCTACCTTCTCAAACGCCGGAATCTCCTTCTTCAGTTCCTCCAGCGCAAGCATGCCCTGCCTGCAATACGGGCATCCGGGCATATAGAACATCATCATCTTCTTCATCGCTCAATCCCCCATATCTGTTCTGTCAATCTCTCCGCCCGACCGTTCGTCAGCGGATAAAATGCGTCGAAATCCGCGGCTCCCTCTCCGGCAGCCCGAACGCTTC
Organism: Lachnospiraceae bacterium; assembly: GCA_017412265.1. GTDB lineage: Bacteria > Bacillota > Clostridia > Lachnospirales > Lachnospiraceae > RGIG1588. Next base: position 1,162 of record JAFPYK010000098.1, on the reverse strand, counting down.
CTTCCCGAGCGCGATGCTCTTCATCATAAACGTCATATTCCTCGCCAGCGTCCGCATCGTCTGCAGGCCCTCGCCGTCCTGCTCCGCATCCCCCGGCGCCCTGCCGTGGACACTGTTCCAATACTGACTCGGCGCCACCGGCATCCCGCTGATCGTAAAATACTTGTTCAGCTCATCAAACGTCGCCGAACATCCGCCTCTGCGCGCGACCACCACCGAAGCACCGACCTTCATCGACAGGCTCGCCCGGTTGCTGTAGAAGAGCCGGTCCAGACACGAGATCAGCGTTCCGTTCGCCGACCCGAAATAAACCGGCGACGCAATCACCAGCCCATCGGCATCCTTAAGCTTCTCCGCGATCTCATTGACCACATCATCAAACACACACTTGCCAAGCTTCCTGCATCCATAACAAGACACACAGCCCCGGACCGCCTGGTCTCCGACCCGGACGACCTCCGTCTCCACGCCTTCCGCTTCAAAAACCTTCACCATCTCCTCGATGGCGATCGTCGTATTGCCCCCCTTACGCGGCGAGCCATTGATAAAAAGAACCTTCACAGCTCATCCTTTCCGGGATCCTCCGACCCCTGTAACAACCGAACCATACTTAGGATTATTGTAACATTTTATCAGATAATAGAAAAGAGGGAGACGCAAAAATGATGCTCCCGAAGTGTCCGGCAAATGCCCCGCCAGGCCCGCAGGCAATCACGCTCCTGTCTGCAAGGCAGGCTGCAATCATACTCGCCTAAAGTCAGGCGTGCTGATTGCTCAGTCTCCTATCCTTACACCTCTTCTCAGGATCAAAAATAGGGTATGTAATAAACGATCGTTCGCTCCCCACCATGAATTAGCGTGGCGAACGACGCAGCCCCGGGAATGTCAAAGAAGTCCGGCGATAAGCAAAATAAAACGTTCGCGCGGTGGAGCTCTGCTCTAAACCGTGCGAACTTATATTTTGATCCGCAGCCTATGCTGCGGAGCCGGACTTCTCAATACACATCCCGCTGCGTCACTCAGCCGCTTACGTACCGCCTTTTCCCCAGCCATTCCTCCATCATTCAACGGTCCCTCTTCCGATACCTTCCGTCTGCGACCCGAAAGCGGTGAGGCGATGTTTTCAGGACCGTTGCCGAGTGCCGGTCTAAGTGTCTGTCAT
>JAFPYK010000097.1 GCA_017412265.1 Lachnospiraceae bacterium | reverse complement strand
CGGATCACGACGGAGTATGGGACACAGCTGCGAATGAACCGCAGCATTCAGGCAGAAGGCAGTTTTGCAGTCGTAAAAGAGGATATGAATTTCCGACGATATCTTTATCGAGGCAAGGAAAATGTGCTGGCCCAGAGCGTCCTTCTGGCTGTTGCCTATAACATAAACAAGCTTCATTTCAAGATCCAGGGAGGCCGAACAGGCCGGTTCCTGACAGAGTTGAAAGCTTCATAAATTTTGAACAGTTAAAACAATAATCGGGAAAAGGCGCTGGTTCACCCGGGCGGCTTTGTTTAAAGTTTGCCTTAAATCAGGGATTTCCCAGAAATCAAGTCAGTAATGCAGAAAAACCGGCCTTAACGGCCGGTTTTTCTGTGAATAGAGAGAGTTGCCGCAATAACTATTGCGACAGCCCCTTGGCATGTGCTCAGAAGGGATCGCGGGCAATCACCATATGGTCAGTCTGACAAGGTGATGGCCCGCGTTTGTCTGCGCCGGAATACCATACGCACAGCCGCCGCACAGGGTCCGCCGTCGCGGCAGGGATGATACGGGCTATATCTGCTTGATGAAATTATAGAAAAAGGGATACTATAACATTATATTATCTTTATTATGACATGAAATAGATGAACGATTGCAATATATTGACTATTTTGGTAAGATACATAATGAGTAGAAGTCTGTTGATATAGGGACGAATCCAATACAGGTTTTGAACCTGAATTCTAAGATCTTCGTGCCGGCAGTGTATATGCGGATGCCCGGCGCGATTTGCAACAGGAGGTAGTAGACGAAATGAAGAGAAGAGTATTAGCACTGATCGCCTTCCTGATGATCCTCTGTCTTTTCACCGGTCCTGTGCGCGCGGACGTTGAGGAGAATGTTTCTTCGGAGACCGCCGAGCAGACCACGGTTTCGGAGAAGGCAGATGAGGAGGTCACGGACGCTGCGGAAGAATCCGAGAAGCCCGATGCGGCTGCGGAAGAGACAGCGGAGGCCGAGACGGCGGCGGATACCGCTGCGGACGAGGCAGTGATGAATAACGGCCAGCTGATCTGGCAGGGCCTGACCTATCTGATCACCAGCGAGAACGAGAAGGAAGTGTTCCTGACCGGTGCGGCCAACCAGAATGCGCCGGGGTACCTCGTGATCCCTGAGAGCATCCCGTACAACGGCTCGGACTATAAGGTCAGAGGAGTCGGCGCCGGCGCATTTGCAGGCAATCCGATCCTCACGAGCGTGACGGTTGCGGCCTCGGTGGAGGTGATTGAGCAGGAGGCGTTCTCCAACTGCATCAAGCTGAGCGAGATCACCTTCGCAGAGGGTTCGAATCTGAAGCAGATCTGTGTGAATGCATTTGCCTATCTGGGCAAGGACAGCGGGACCGTTCCTGCGACGATCTCGAAGCTGACCTTCCCGGCAAGCCTTGAGGTGGTCGAGGACGGCGCGTTCCAGTGCATCCCGGTGGAGCATTTCGCGCTGGAGGACGGAAGCATGCTCGAGGAGATCCCCTGCGGCTTCCTGGCTGCGGACGGAAGAGACGGCCATCCGGGCGAAGCGACGGAGAGCATGGGCTTCTTCGATTTCATCCATTATATTCTCTTTGAGTATTCTTCCTTTACACCGGAGAAGGTCGCGGCGGCCTGCGACTGCCTGAAGAGCGTGGATTTCGGCGACAACAACCACCTGAAGCTCATCGGCATGGGCGCATTCAAGAACCAGACGCATCTGACGAGCATCGATTTCGGCAAGAATCCGGCCGCGGATGAGCTGGTGATCTGTAACGGTGTCTTTGTCGCGGCGGGCAACGGATGCGAGGGAATCGACACGCTGGTCTTCCCGGCGAACCTGAGCAAGCTCGGGGAGGGAGTCCCGAATACGTACCAGTACTACGAGGACGCCTTGGCTGACAGCGGCAGTTTTACCTATGCACGTATCAAGAACCTCGTATTCAGCGACGGCTGCAAGCTGGAAGTGATCCCGGAGGGCTTCATGGAGGTCGGCGGCGGGCCTGGCTGCAACGCGCATCCCGGACTGATCTATGACTACCAGAACGGAACCTATTCGTTCGAGCTTGACGGTGCGCAGCATGCGGCTATCAGCCTCGAGACGATCCGATTCGGCAAGAACAACCACATCAAGAGGATCGAGAACGGCGCGTTCAAGAACCAGTGCCATCTGAAGAGCATTGACTTTGGCACCTCAAGTGTCGATCTGACCATCGACTACGGTGCATTCATCGGCGCGGGCAACAACGGTTACCTGGTGGAGCAGGGAGTCGAGACAAAGCTCAATGCGGGTATTGAAACCCTGACTCTTCCGGTCAATCTGGTCACGCTGAATTCGGGCGCCTTCGATGACGCGAAGATCAAGAATCTGGTGCTTGAGGACAACTGCCGGCTGCAGGAGATTCCTTACCATTTCCTGGGACTGAGCGGAGAGGGCTGCAACGGACATCCCGGAATGCATCATGATTACAAAACCAATGTTGATACCTACCGTGGTGACCTGGCACAGAGAGAGTCCAACAGCCTCGAGACGATCCGCTTCGGCAAGAACAACCGGCTGACCAATATCAGAAACGGTGCTTTCTATAACCAGAGCCATCTGACGAGCATCGATTTCGGCACCGCGACGGCGGAGACCCTTCTGATCGGGGACGGTGCGTTTATCGGCGCCGGCAATAACGGCTATCTGGTTCAGAGCGGAATCGACGAGACCCTGAACGAGGGCATCGATACGCTCATCCTCCCTGCCAATGTGACATTCTCGTATTATTATGAGTATTCGGGCGGCGGTTATTACTCTGAGTGCCGCGGCATGTTTGAATTCGCGAAGATCAAGAACCTGATCTTCAGCGATAACGGCAAAGCAGATGCCATTCCCAGCGGCTTTATGGGTGTGCATCTGCACGGGAACAACGGATATCCCGGGCAGGAATGGGATTACAAGACCGAAGAGAAGTTCTTCGTGAAGGATCTCGCGCAGATCTGTGCCAACAGCCTGGAGACGGTCAAGCTCGGCGAGAACAACAGCTTCAGCCGGTTCGGGAGCGGCTGCTTCTATAATCAGAGCCACCTGAAGGTCCTTGATTTCGGAAGCTCGTCCGTTGACAGCATAACGATGGACCAGGGCGCTTTCATCGGCCTCGGCAACAACGGCTACCTGGTGGACCGGAAGATCGATGAAACCCTGAACGAGGGCATCGAGACACTGACCCTCCCTGCCAACCTGACAAGAATGTCAAGCGGCTGCTTTGACTATTCCTGCATCAGGAATGTCGTCTTCAGCGATAACTGTAAGCTGAAGGAGATCCAGGACAACTTCCTGGGAATCTCCGGGGTAGGCAACAACGGCCATCCCGGACAGAACGAGGACGGGGACTTCGTACTGGACCACGCACAGCTCATGGCCAACAGCCTTGAGACCATCAATCTCGGCCAGAACAATTCCCTGACCTACATCGGCAACGGCGCGTTCCGCAACCAGAGCCATGTGACGAAGATCGATTTCGGCACCTCGGACGCGGAACTGACGATCAGCTGGGGCGCATTTATCGGAATCGGCAACAATACTTACCTGGTGGAAAGCGGGGCAGAGGATACCCTGAACAAGGGCATCGATACGCTGACACTTCCTGCCAACCTGAAGGTGCTGAGGGCCGGCGCTTTCGGATTTGCCGGCATCCGGAATCTCGTGTTCAGCAACGGGATCGGCATCTCTGCACTGGAGGCCGGTTCCTTCCAGGATCTCGACCTGATGAAGAAGCTTGTCCTCGGGGCGGACTTCACGGTTACGAGACTGGACGGCGGTGCGTTCTCCAAGTGTGATGAGCTGAAGACCATCGACCTGAGATTCACGCCCATCACCAACATTGATGACGCGATCAAGGAAAATGCCAAACTGACTTCGATCATCTTCCCCGAGAAGCTCGAGTCCATCACCTGGACCTACGAGGAGACGGACAGCGAGGAAGTGAGAGAGGGAAAATGCCCGTTCTACGGCTGCGGCAATGTGAACGAGCTGACATTTACCGGTGTTGATCCTTCCGGGATGAGCTTCGACCAGGGCGTCTTCCGGTTCTTAAATGAGGCCGGCACGGTGTATGTCCCTGCGGAGACCACGGATGAGCAGATCGAGGCGTATCGTGCGAAGCTCACCGGCGCAGGCCTGAACATCGACGAGAAGGACCACTGGAAGCTCAGAAGGCTCGGAATGAAGACAACCAGAGTCTTCGGCACCACCCGCTATAAGACTTCGATCGCGGTGGCAGAGGAGCTGAAGGAGCTGCTCGGCATCGTGAAGTTCGATACGATCTTCATCGCGACCGGCGAGAATCCGGTGGACGCGCTCGCGGGCAGCTATCTGTCCGTGAACATGAAGGCTCCGATCCTGATGATCCAGAACAAGAAGACACCGATCAAGCTGGTGACGGATTTCGTGAAGGAGAACCTGGCGAAGAACGGCACGGTATACGTCTTCGGCGGAGAGAACGCGGTTCCGGAGGCCTGCCTCGAGGGGCTGAAGGGATATGATGTCCGGCGTATCGCCGGCTCGACTCGCTGGAGAACCAACATCATGATCAACGAGATCCTGGGAGTTCGCCAGGGCGAAGAGGTCCTGATCTGCGACGGTATCGGAGAGAAGGATGAGAACGGCGTGGAGCAGTATGCGTACGCGGACAGCCTCTCGGCTTCTGCATCCGGCAAACCGATGCTCCTGGTTGACGGAAGTGCTTCGAGCCTGAAGAACTATCAGAAGGAGTATCTGAAGAAGCTGACGGCAAAGGGCTGCAGGTTCACGATCCTCGGCGGCGAGAAGGCGGTGAGCGCAGAGATGAAGGCGGAGATCGAGTCGATCACCGGCAAGACGGCGGAACGTCTGGCCGGCGCGACCAGATACCGCACGTCCGCGGCGCTGGCTGAGCGCTACTTCGCGAACGCGAGGAAGATGGTTCTGGCGAACGGCGAGAACTTCCCGGACGGCCTCTGCGGAGGCGTGCTGGCCAATGCGCTGGGCGGCCCGGTCTTCCTGGTGAAGGGGACTGCGGTGCCGACCTCCCTGGCCAAGGAATTCGCACAGGGGCATGCTGTTCTGGAAGCAATCGTGCTCGGCGGTGACAAGGCGGTCACGGACAGCACGGTGCGTGAGGTCTTCGGCCTCGGTGCAGAGGAAGAGATCATCGTGCATCAGGTGAAATAAGAGAAATGCTCCGTGAGGAGAGG
>JAFPYK010000096.1 GCA_017412265.1 Lachnospiraceae bacterium | reverse complement strand
CCGCTAAATTATTTTATGAAGAAAGAAGAGTATAAATCCGGGTTTGCGGCGCTGATCGGGCGGCCGAATGTGGGAAAGTCGACGCTGATGAATCAGCTGATCGGGCAGAAGATCGCCATCACTTCCCCGAAGCCCCAGACCACGCGAAACCGGATCCAGACGGTCTATACGGATGAGGAGGCCCAGATCATTTTCCTGGACACGCCGGGCATCCACAAGGCGAAGAATAAGCTGGGCGAGTACATGGTAAATGTGGCCGAGCAGACCCTGCGGGAGGTGGATGTGATCCTGTGGCTGGTGGAGCCCACCACCTACATCGGGGCGGGGGAGCTGCATATCGCGGAGAAGATCCGTGTCTGCGGGACACCCACGATCCTGGTGATCAATAAGATCGATACGGTAAAGCGGGAGGAGCTCCTGGCCTGCATCGATAAGTACAAGGACCTGTGCGAGTTTGCGGATATCGTGCCGGTGTCGGCGCTGACGGGGGAGAATAAGGAAGACCTGCTGAAGACCATGAAGGGCTATCTGGAGCCTGGTCCCATGTATTATGACGAGGACACGGTGACGGATCAGCCGGAGCGGCAGATCGCCGCGGAGCTGATCCGGGAGCAGGCGCTCCGGCTTCTGTCGGATGAGATTCCCCACGGTATCGCGGTGAGCATCGAGAGCATGAAGGAGCTGCGGGGCGGAAGACTGGTGGAGATCCAGGCGACGATTGTCTGCGAGCGGGATTCCCACAAGGGAATGATCATCGGCAAGCACGGGGCGATGTTAAAGAAGATCGGAACCGGCGCCCGGGCGGGGATCGAGGCCCTTCTGGGAACGCAGGTGAACCTGCAGCTGTGGGTGAAGGTGAAGAAGGACTGGAGAGAGTCCGACTTCCTGTTAAAGAATTTCGGATATTACGACGACCAGAGATAAGAGCTCTGAGAGGAGCTCGGGAACGGCGCGCTGCGCGGAAAGGAGAGGCCATGGCGGGCGGACTTACTTTGACCGGGATCGTTCTGAAGGTGGCGCCGGTGGGCGACCGGGACCGTCATGTGGTGCTCCTGACCAGGGAGCGCGGCAAGATCCAGGCATTTGCCAGGGGGGCGAGAAAACAGGACAGCCCGCTGCTGGGGGCCTGCCAGCCGTTTGCCTACGGTACGTTCCAGGTGTTCGAGGGGCGGTCGTCCTATACGATCACCGGCGCGGACATCCTGAATTATTTCGAGGAGCTGCGGACAGATCTGGAGAGGATCTGCTACGGGCAGTATTTCTGCGAGGTGGCCAATTATTTTACCAGAGAGAATCTGCCGGCCACGGCTATGATGCAGCTGCTGTATCAGTCGCTGCGGGCCCTGACGAAGGACTCTCTGCCGCCGGGGCTGGTGCGGTCGGTCTATGAGCTGCGGATGATCGCCTTAAACGGTGAAGCGCCTCAGGTCTATGCCTGCGTCAACTGCGGCGCGGAGGGAAAGACGAATTATCTCTCCGTGCGGGCGGGGGGCCTGCTCTGTCCGGACTGCCGCAGGCTGGATCCGCACGGGAGAGAGCTGTCGGACACGACGCTCTACGCGATGCGCTTTATTCTGAGCGCGCCTCTGCAGAAGCTCTATACATTTGTCCTGAGCGAGGAAGCGCAGGAAGAGCTCGCGTCGGTGATGAAGGCGTACTACCGGCAGTACGTGGATACGGAGTTTCAGTCGCTGTCACTGCTGGAGGGCCTGTAAATGTGCGGGCCCGGCCGGAAAATTCCTTGCAATCATACGGGGAAGAGTTTACAATAGTTAGGCGAATGTTTTCAGAAATGAGGAGAAAGGCATGACGAAGATGATGAAGAGAATCCTCGCTGCCGCGCTGGCGCTCTCGATGGTATTTGCCTGCGGATGCGCGCTGTTTCAGAGGGCTCCGGAGGAGCTGACCGCGGAGCTCGCGCAGATGAATACGATTCTGGTGCACAAGGACGGTTCGGTGGAGAGCCTGCTCGTGGAGGAGTTTCCGGACACCTACCAGGTGGAAGAACTGAAGACGTATGTGGAGAAGGCCGCCGCGGCGTTTAACGCCGAGAACGGTGAGGGAGCCGTGACCGTGAAGGACGTCTCTGCTGCCGAGGGCAAGGCGGTGGTGATCCTGCAGTACCGGGATGCGGCGGATTTTGCGGCGTTTAACAACATGGAGATGCAGGCCGGCGTGGGCAATCACGTGAGCAATCCTCCGGCGAAGGTCCTGAACCCGAAGGGGGAGGAGTCCGAAGCTGTGCTGGTGCTGACGGATCAGTACCAGGCGGTCTATCTGGGCGTGCCCGCAGAGGGGGAGAACGCTTACCGCGTGATCGTTCCGTCGAAGGTCGCCTACTATGACGGCGGTGAGCTGACCGATGCATTTACGGTCACCGGCGACGGCACGAAGCCGCTCACGGTGCTCTACAAGGTGAAAAAGTAAGTTTTGAGGGGAGAAACCAAGATGGAAAAGACGATGGAGAAGATCATTGCTCTGGCGAAGAACCGCGGTTTTGTCTATCCGGGCTCCGAGATCTACGGCGGTCTCGCGAACACCTGGGATTACGGCAACCTGGGCGTGGAGCTGAAGAATAATGTCAAGAAGGCCTGGTGGAAGAAGTTCATCCAGGAGAATCCTTACAACGTGGGCGTGGACTGCGCGATCCTGATGAACCCTCAGACCTGGGTCGCTTCCGGACATCTCGGCAGCTTCTCGGATCCTCTGATGGACTGCAAGGCCTGCCACGAGCGTTTCCGCGCGGACAAGCTGATCGAGGATTATCTCGAGGCGAAGGGCGAGAAGATCGAGGGCTCCGTGGATGCGTGGAGCCAGGAAGAGATGAAGAAGTTCATCGATGAGAACCATGTGTGCTGCCCGAGCTGCGGCAAGGAGGACTGGACGGACATCCGTCAGTTCAACCTGATGTTCAAGACGTTCCAGGGCGTTACCGAGGACGCGAAGAATATCGTCTATCTGCGCCCGGAGACCACGCAGGGCATTTTCGTGAATTTCGCGAACGTGCAGCGCACAACGCGCAAAAAGCTGCCGTTCGGCATCGGACAGATCGG
>JAFPYK010000095.1 GCA_017412265.1 Lachnospiraceae bacterium | reverse complement strand
AGGAGATGGCCCGCGGCCGGGCGAGCCTTGCCGCGTATCAGAACCGGGTGGACTTCGTGGTGAGCCACGAGGCGCCGCAGTCGGTGGCGGGCGCGATGGGATTCGGGTCGCCGGACCCGCTCTCGAGGTATCTGCAGGAGATCTCGGAGGAGGCCTCGTATGAGAAATGGTTCTTCGGGCATTATCACGACAACCGGCAGATCTTCGGGAAATTTGTGGAGCTCTACGAGCAGATCATAAGGATTCACTAGAGCCTCAGGCGGCCGGAATTCAACGCAGCGTTGATTGTCCGCGGGCGAAGATCCGGCTATGATAGGAGTGAAATGCGCAGGGAAAGGGAGGTGAGAATATGCTGGAGATCCGAGGAAGCTGCAACACGGCTATCGTCTATACGGAGCGGCTTGAGGCCGCGGCAGAGGGGCAGATCCGGGCGCTCTGCGAGCAGCCGTTTGCCGCGGGGAGCAAGATCCGGATCATGCCGGACGTGCATGCGGGCGCGGGCTGCACGATCGGGACGACGATGACGGTGACCGACAAGGTCGTGCCGAACCTCGTGGGCGTGGACATCGGCTGCGGCATGCTCACCGTGCGCCTGCGGGAGAAGCGGGTGAACCTGCCGGCACTCGACAGCTTTATCAAGAAGAACATCCCGAGCGGAAGGGACGTGCGCGAGCAGCCCCACCGTGGGCACAGCCGCATCGACCTGGAGGAGCTTATCTGCCTGCCGAAGCTGAAGATGGGCCGGGCCAGGGAGAGCCTGGGGACGCTCGGCGGGGGCAATCATTTCATCGAGATTGACCGGGACGGGGAGGATCTCTTCCTCGTCATCCACACGGGCAGCCGAAACCTCGGCTTGCAGGTGGCCCAGCATTACCAGAATCTCGCTTACGCGGCCTGCGGCGGGCGCGGGCAGTCGGAGATCCCTTATGAGCTGGCTTATCTGAGCGGCGGGGCGATGGATGACTATCTGCACGACATGGGAATCATGCAGGAGTTCGCGGCGCTGAACCGCGAGATCATCGCGGAGGTGCTTCTCGGCGGGATGAAGCTGCACGAGGAAGAGAGATTCACCACCGTGCACAATTATATCGATCTGGAAGCCGGGATCCTGCGCAAGGGCGCGGTGTCTGCCCGCGAGGGGGAGCGCCTGCTCATCCCGATGAATATGCGGGACGGAAGCCTGGTGTGCACGGGGCTCGGCAATCCGGAGTGGAACTACTCCGCGCCGCACGGGGCCGGGAGGCTGCTGAGCCGGCGGGAGGCGAAGGAGAGCTACACGCTGGCGCAGTTCCGGGAGGCGATGGAAGGGATCTTCACAACCACGGTGCTTAGGGAGACGCTCGATGAGGCGCCGATGGCCTACAAGCCGATGGAGGAGATCGTGGCCGCGGTCGCGGACACGGTGCGCATCGACCGGGTGATCCGGCCGATCTACAATTACAAGGCGAGCGAGTGAGCGTGCGCGGAAGGAGGACCGAATGAAGAAGAAGATCGTGACGTACGATAAGATGTCGAAGAAGCAGCGCAGGCTCGTGGACCGGAAGAAGAGGCTGAGCTGGGGGCTTGTGAAGCCCGCGACGGTGAGCCACAAGGACGAGAGGGATTACGACCGCGCGAGGGAGAAGAGAGAAGTGCGGGAGCGGATGGAGGAAGAGTAGAGGAGAAGGCCGGGGCACCGCAGAGGCGCCCCGTTTTTCGTCTCCGAAGAGAAGAAACCACTTGCCATGTATAACAAAACGCTATACATTTAGGGTAGAAACTTCCAAAAAGGAGTCCTCGACCGTGATAATTAAAGAATTTTTGTATATTTTGAAGGTGGCTGAGTGCGGGACGATCTCGAAAGCCGCCGAAGAGCTGTATATCTCGCAGCCGGCGCTCACCAGGTATATACACAATCTGGAGAGCAGCCTGAACATGAAGCTGTTCGAGAAGATGGGACGGAATGTGAAGCTTACGCCGTTCGGGCAGGTGTATGTAGATGCCGGCCGGAAGATTCTGAAGATCTGTGACGAGCTTGAGCAGGAGGCGAATGCTTCGGACGATATGATCCGGGGGACGCTTCGGATCGGCTGCGGGCGGCGCGGATCGTATATACTGCCGGAGATCATCCCGGAGTATTCGAAGCGGTTCCCGTCCGTGTCCCTGAAGATGAGCGAAAGCTCTTATGCGGAAGTGGAGAGCATGCTGATCCAGGGAAAGGTCGACATCGGCATTCTGAAGGAACCGACGGATTTCGCACTGAACTATCTGACCTGCATTCCGCTCTTCAAAGAGGAACTGGTTCTGGTGACCCCGGTGAATCATCCGCTGAACCGATTCGCGGAAGAGCGGCCCGGGTGCAGTCATAAATGGATTGATCTGAGCCTGTTCCGGGAGAACAACTTCATCTGCTATAAGACCGGGCACAGGAACCGAGTATTGATTGATAAGCTGATGCTGGAAAACGGCCTGGCTCCGAATTACTATTTTGAGACGAATAATGTGGATGGGATGATTCACCTGGTCCGAGGAGGCTACGGTGTCTGTTTCTCCCCGGAGATCTACGCGAAGAACCGCCTGATCATCGATGAAGACCATCCGTCGATCGAGATTTTTTCAATCGGAGACCCGGTAAACCGCTACCAGTACTGTGCGGCATACCGGACGAACAGTCATGTAACCAGATATATGCAGGTGTTTCTGGAGATGCTGGAGAAGCACTATCAGGGAAAATAAGCAGGGAAAAACGGGAAAAGGGCCGTGTGAGAGCACGGCTCTTTCTTTTTTTGCCCATTTCGCAGGCATTTATCTGAAATTTGTATCGATTTCGGGCGATTATGTGAGGTTCTTTTCGAAAATCGCAAAATCACGCAAGAGAATCATAGCATTTTGTTATGGAATCTGTGCGTATTCTATATTGGAAGTCTGCTTGATATTACGCTAGTATGAAACCACCAAGGTTTATTTGTTTTGCGGAAATACAACTATATAAGGAGGCTTTTAGAATGAAAATGGCAAAACGTTGGATTGCGATTCTGTGCGTGCTGACGGTCATCATGGGATGTCTTGCCGGATGCGGACAGAAGCAGGAGGAGACAACCACCACGAAGGCTCCGGAGACTACGACAGCGGCTCCGGACAAGCAGGATGACGATAAGGAAGACACCACCGGAGGTTCCGAAGGCTCCGGCAAGTGGGAGTGGGGCGATATCACTTTCGTCGTTCCTTTCAAGGCCGGCGGAGGCGCAGACACCGTGGCAAGACTTCTGGCAGAGTACTGGGGCAAGGAAATTGGCGCGAACTTCGTGGTTGACAACCGTAAGGGTGCGAACACCGAGATCGGCAACACCTATTACATCAAAGAGACTCCGAAGGATTGCACCGCACTTCTGATGGGTGTCGAGATCTACTATGCGTCCTGCATTCAGGCACAGAACGCAGATTACAAGTTT
>JAFPYK010000094.1 GCA_017412265.1 Lachnospiraceae bacterium | reverse complement strand
CCGCCTCACCGGCTACAACACCGACGCCGGCGGCTTCGACTATATGATCGGCCACAACGGGATCGCCATCGAGGGCCGCAAGGTCCTCGTCCTGGGAAATGGCGGCGCCGCCCAGGCAGTCCTGGCCGTCCTGCGCGCCCATCATCCCGCCGGGATCGTCATCGCCAAGCCCCGCCCGAGCGAGGCCACCGTCACGATGGAGGAATGCTACGCGCACCACACGGACGCGCAGGTCATCGTCAACACCAGCCCCGTCGGCATGTACCCGAACGTCGATGCTTCGCCCCTGGACCTCACGCGCTTTCCCGCGTGCGAGGCGGTCCTGGACATCATCTACAACCCGACCGAGACCAGGCTTCTCTCCCAGGCGAAATCCCTGGGCATGACCGCTGTCAACGGCGTGGAGATGCTGGTCGCCCAGGCATTTGTCGCAGCCGAGCTCTTCACCGGAGACAGCGTCGACCGCAGCCGCATCAGCGAGATCGTGGATCTCCTGGAACACGAGATCTCACAGCTCTGAACCGGCTTCTCCCCAGATGCAAACAGGGTCCCGGACAACCGAACGTGCCCGGAACCCTGTCTTTTTTCATGTCCTTTTACTCGACCGTAATCACCTGCACGTGGGTCCTCGTCTCGCCGGACGCCAGGCACTGGATATTTCTCTTCTTCTCGAAGGTCTTATCCGTGTCCACATCGTCTGCCAGGCCGACCATCGGCTCCATGCACAGGAAAGGCATTCTCCCGGGCTTCGTCCAGAAGATGATGTTCGTAAACCCGGTGAAGTCCAGGGTCGTCGCGTAAGAATTGTTGCGGCTCGCCAGGGTCACCTTGCGGGACTTTAACGACTCCGTATCGAACATCCATGCACCGTTCTCGAAGATTCCGCCGATCGGAAGCTCCTGCTGGTTTTCAAGGCCCGGCTGCATCTCCTTCGCGATCAGGCCGCCGTCTACGACATGGATCGGCGCGGTCTCCGGCTCCTCAAAGCGCAGATACAGGTCCTTTAACATATCATCGCTCTCATCGATCGGGACGTTGTAGGTCGTGTGCGCGCCGATGCAGTAGTACATCTGGTCTTCTCCGAGGTTCTTCACGTCGTACGTGATGCGAAGCGAGCTGCCCTCCACGCGGTAGGTCGCGGTGAATGCGAAGTCATAAGGATAATGCTCCTTCGTGAAATCATTTGCCTTCGTGCACAGCACGACGCAGTCATCGGCGCGCTCTGCGACGTCAAACTCCGTCTCGCGGATGAATCCGTGATTCTCCATGTGATAGAGCTTGCCCTGGATATAGGTCTCGTCATCCTTCAGAACCGACACGATCGGGAAGCAGATCGATGTTCTGCGCGGCCAGTACTCCTTGTCATAGGCCCAGATGTGCTCCTTGCCGGTCTTTTTGTTATGCAGACGCTCCAGCGTCGCGGCATAGGTGTTGATTTCCGCTAAAATGTTCTCGTTCTGGATGGTGATAATCATGCCATGTTCCTCCTCTTCTTTATGAAACCCGGCGCGGCCGCCGTCGGCCGGACGCCGCATCGTCCTCACTTCAGCCCGTAGAGCTTCGTGAACTTCTCCTCCAGATAATCCAGATAATAATTCACGTTGAAGCCCTCGCCCGTGATCGCCCGGATCCACTCATCCGGCGTCATCAGAGACCCGATCGAGAACACCTTCTCCTTCAGCCAGTCGCCGATCGGGGCCAGATTGCCCTCGCGGATCGCGCCGAACACATCGAAATCCTTCTGCATCGTCCGGAGGATCTGCACGCCGTACGCATTGCCCAGCGCATAGGACGGGAAATACCCGTAAGCCCAGCCGCCGCTCCAGTGCACATCCTGCAGGCAGCCCTTCGAGTCATTCGGCACGTCCACGCCCAGGTACTCCTTATACTTCGCGTTCCAGAGCGCAGGCACCTCATCCACGGTGATCTCCCCGTTCATGAACGCCTTCTCAAGCTCATACCGCACCAGGATGTGCAGGCCGTAGGTCAGCTCATCCGCCTCCATACGGATCAGGCCCGGCTGCGCCATATTGACCGCCTCATACAGCTCGCGCTCGCTCACGTCGGCAAATGTATCCCCGGCGTACTCGCGGATCTTCGGCATCAGGAAATGGATGAACTCCTCGCTGCGCCCGACGATATTCTCATAAAACCGCGAGATGCACTCATGCATCGCGCTCGTCATGTTGTCGGAGCAGTGATTCTCATAGAGCTCCTTCGGCTCATACATCATGAACATCGCGTGGCCGCCCTCATGAAGCGTCGAGAAGATGTTCGAGACAAACCGCTCCTCGTAGTAATGCGTGGTCACGCGGACGTCATCCGGGCCGAAATGCGTCGTGAAGGGATGCTCTGTGGTCTGCAGAACCAGGGCGCTCTTTCTCAGCCCTTCCT
>JAFPYK010000093.1 GCA_017412265.1 Lachnospiraceae bacterium | reverse complement strand
TTTTGACCTCATCAGGCTTTCTGTGAACCGCATAATACGTCAGATCGCGCTCTGAGCCCAGATAGGTCAGTTCTTTCTCCGAGAAGTGATCGAAGGCCATACCGCATTTCTCCATCACGCGGCGGGAAGCGTCGTTCCCGGTAAAGAAAGAAGCGTATACCGTTCGCATTCCCTTCTCCCGGAACAGGTATTCCAGAAACCGCGCGACGGCCTCCGTTGCGTAGCCCCGGTTCCAGAACCCGGAACCGATCCCGTAGCCGATCTCACAGGCATCGTCTTTTTCATCGGAATACAGAATGATCCCGATGAGACGCCCTGTCTCCTTCCGACGGATCGCAAACAGGTCCCGTCTGCCCGGATAGGCGGAAAAGTCAAACGCCTCCAACGTATCCGCGTACCGGCAGATAAAGGTTTCCAGCACCTTTTTGTCATGCGAGATATTCGTAAAATAATCCTCTTTGTCCGACTCTCTGACCGGGTCGATGATCAGTCTTTCTGTTTCCATATCTTTCTCAGTTCTCTTCTGCTGCTTTTTTCAACTCCTCGCACAGGGCCGCAGGGTCCCCGTTGACCCCGTCGTAGCGATAATCATAATCTCCGCTGTCAAACATCCCGTGCTTCTTCTCAAGCATTCCGGCAACCGGCGCCGGAAGATTCCCGTGCATCCTCGCCCGGAACCGCTCCTTGATCGTATCCAGGTCCGCGCTTACCAGAATCCTCACAGCCTCATCCGGCAGAAGCCCCACGTGATCCGGCTCGGAGATCACATAGATGATGCTGTCTCCGGTGACCGCATCTTCCAGCTTCTTCCGGAACAGCCTCCTGGCTTCGCTCTCCGACTTCGCCATCCGAAGATAGTCCTTGCCCGTGACGATCTCTGCGCCCAGGCTCTCCTTGATTTTATCTGCCAGGGTGGATTTCCCGCTGCAGTTTTCCCCGATGATACCGATGACCATATCCATACCTCCTTTTATTTCTGAAGATCGCTCTTCCGTCCGTACGTCTTAACAAAATGCCTGCTGAAAGCCTCAATCTGCCTCATCGCATCCTCTGTTTTCTCCGGCTCGCGGTCGCACAGCCGGATCAGCGCCGAGATCGGCGCGGTGTAGGCCAGGGCAAGCACCTCCGGGTCATCCCGGCGCAGGATCCCCCAATCCATCATCTCTGCAAAGATCGGGGCAAACATATCCCTGAGGCCGGTGAGAAAATGCTTCGTCGCCAGGTCTCGTGCCCGCTCATCCCGGAACTGCTCGATCGTCAGCAGCCTTCTCGTCTTGATGATCTTCTCGTCATGGACCGTGAAGTCCACCATCCGCATCGTCATCTCCACCAGGCCTTCCGTAGAATCCGGGGCGGGCGGCAGATGCTCCGGCGAGCCAAAATGTTCATCGTAATACGCGATCATCTCATCCAGCAGAGTGTTCCATATCTCTTCTTTGCTCGAAAAATGCTTGTACAGCCCCGACTTGACCAGCCCGAGAGAAGCCGCAAGCTCCCGGATGTTCGTGCCCGCATAGCCGTTCCGGGAAAACAGATCCAGCGCTGCCGCCAGTATTCTCTCCTTCGTATCCTTCGCCATGGATGAACCTCCTCTTCTGCGCAAAGTGATCGTTCGTTCTCATATTATAGTGAACAATCGGTCACCTGTCAAGCCGCCCCGAACCTTCCCCGCACCGCACCGTCTTCTGTGTCCACAGCCGGAAAGAGGCGGGCCGCATCCCTGCGGTCCGCCTCTCCTGAGCCTCTCCGGCCCTTATTCATTTTCAAAATACTCATCAATTCCGTTCGCGATTCCGAGCACGATCTTGTCCTGGTAAGCCTCGGTCCCCAGCTTCTTATCCTCCGCCGGGTTGCTCATATAGCCCACCTCCACGATCGTCACCGGCACCGTGCACCAGTTGATGCCGCTCATTGTGTCGGTCTCCCAGACACCGTTGTTCTTCGCGCCCGTCTCCGCCGCCAGCGCGTTGACCACCGCTGTCGAGAGCGCCTTGCACTCCGTGTAGATGTTCTTGTTGTACGGATTGCTCTTCGTCTGGCAGATCGTCATGCAGCCGTTGGCCGACGTATTGTCCGACCCGTTTGCGTGCACCCGGATAAA
>JAFPYK010000092.1 GCA_017412265.1 Lachnospiraceae bacterium | reverse complement strand
TGTAGGACTCTCCGCGGTATTCTACCACATCACCCGGGACGAGCTTGCGGCCCCGGCGGGTATCCACCTCGCCGTTGACCTTCACCTCTCCCGCCTGCACAACTTCCTTCGCCTCCGCACCGTTCTCCACCAGGTGCGCAAGCTTTAAGCTCTGGCCGAGCTTGATGAACTCGTCCTTGATATGAATCTCTCTCATGTCTGTCTCCTCAGCGGCTCATTCTCAGACCGCCGCGCTGATGTTAACCGGCAGAATCAGATAGATATACGACTCCTCGGCGTCCTTGATGAAGCACGGGGCCTTCGGATTGAACAGGTAGAGCGTCACCGTCTCGTCGTCAATCACGCGCAGCGCGTCCATCAGGAACTTCGGGTTGAAGCCGATCATGATATCGCGGCCTTCCATCTCGATGTCCAGATCCTCCTTCATGGAACCGATCATGGTGTTGATCTTAAGCTCCATCTGACCCTCCTGGATCGTCAGGATGATCGGCTTCTTCTCGGACTCGCGGATCAGAAGCGTCGCACGGTCGATACAGTTCAGGAGATCTCTCTTGTTCACCGTGAGCTTCGTCTCATAATCCGAGGAAAGCATCTGATCGATCTTATAATAATCACCCTCGATCAGGCGCGAAACCACCAGGGTTCCGTCCATCTCGAAGAGGATGTGCTTGCCGGTAAATGAAATGACCACATCCGAGTCCGCCTCGCCGGATAAGATCTTGCTGATCTCGATCAGGGTCTTGCCGGGGACGATCACGCGGCTGTTCGGATACTCTTCCTTTAACTGCGTCCTGCGGATCGAGATCCGGTGTCCGTCCAGAGACACCACCCGGAGGCCATCGCCGTTGATCTCGAAGAGCTCGCCGGTCATGACCCGGTTGCTCTCATTGTCAGAGATCGAGAAGACCGTCTGGCGGATCAGGTCCTTCAACGTCAGCTGGGACAGAACGATCTGGCGCTCTCTCTCCACCGCGGGAAGTCCCGGGAACTCCTCCGCGCTTCTTCCGAGCAGGTTGAAATGCGCCTTCTCGCAGGTAATCGATACACGGTAAGACTCATCGACTTCGATGTTCACGTCGTTATCCGGAAGCTTTCTCACCATGTCGGAGAAAACCTTGGCATCCAGAGCCACGGTTCCGCTCTCCATAACCATGCCCTTCACGACGGTCTCGATACCGATCTCCATATCATTGGCAATCAGCCGGATCTCATGGTTCGGGGTCGCTTTCAGGATGATGCACTCCAGGATCGGCATAGTGGTCCGTACAGGGACCGCCTTCAGTGCGATGTTAACGCCGGTGGATAAATCGGATTTGGAACAAATGATCTTCATGATATGTGCAGACTCCTCTCTTCGCTTAATCTATCAATCATTTTATTATAATTCGTCATCGTCATCATAGAGGGTGTGGAAATGTGGAAAACTCCCGGAACCCTTATGATTCCTTGATTTTTCGGAAAATTGCCCGTGGAAAACTCTGTTATGATTCTTGTTACATCTTTGTGGATGATGTGGAATGATTTGTTGAAGAAATATCATCCACAAAGAATCCACAGGATTCTAACACTCTGTTCACAGAGTTATCCACAATCAGTCCGGGCTGATGCGCTTGCCCAGGGCGTCGATGGTGTTGGCCGTCGACGGATCCGCGCCGATCATCTTCTCGATCTTGCGGATACCGGAGATCACGGTGGAATGGTCTCTCCTCATATAATCTCCGATCTCGTCCAGCGTCATGTCCGTATACTGGCGCAGCAGATACATGGTGACCTGGCGCGGGATCGTGATGTCCCGGCTCTTCTTCGACGAGAACAGGTCGTCCATGGTGACCGCGTAGTAATCGGTCACGATCTTGATGATGAGCTCCGGCGTGATCGCGACGCCTCCGGAGTTCGGCGAGACCAGGTCCTTCAGGGCCTCCTTCGCAAGCTCCGGCGTGATGTCCAGGTGCTTTAAGCGAGCATAGACGTTGATCTTGTTGAGCGCGCCCTCCAGCTCACGGATATTCGAGCGGATGTTCGTCGCGATGTAATCGAAGATGTCATCGTCCAGGTGCAGCTGCACGTCGTCCGCCTTGTTGCGGAGGATCGCCATACGCGTCTCATAGTCCGGCGCCTGGATATCTACCGTCAGGCCCATCTCAAATCTGGAGAGCAGCCGTTCCTCAATCATCGAGAAATCCTTCGGCGGCTTATCCGAGGAGATAATCAGCTGGCGGTTGTTGCCGTAGAGACTGTTAAATGTATGGAAGAACTCCTCCTGCGTACGCTCCTTGCCGATGATAAACTGGATATCATCGATGAGAAGCATGTCGACGTTGCGGTACTTCGCCCGGAATTCCGCGGTCGCGGTGTCGGACTTGCCGCCCCGGAGCGCCTCAATCAGCTCGTTCGTGAAGACCTCGCCGGTCACATACATGACGTTGAAAGGAACGCGCTCATTCTCCGGCTTCTTCGCCTGGCGCATCGCGTGATGCTCGAGCGCGTAATGCGCGATCGCGTGCATCAGGTGCGTCTTGCCGAGTCCCACACCTCCGTAGATATAGAGGGGATTGTAGAACTCTCCCGGAGCCTCCGCGACCGCCAGGGCTGCCGCGCGGGCCATGCTGTTGTTGTTGCCTACGACAAAATTGTCAAACGTATACTTCGGATTCAGGTTCGTCTGCATCGGCGTCAGAGCCGCTTTCGACTGCGCCGGCTGAGCCTCCGCCCTTCCGCGTTGCCGGTACTCCTCCGCTTCCTTCGGGGAGAAAAACTCCAGCGTCACATCCGCGTCCTCCTCATCCAGGTAGAGCGGGATGATGGCTCCCAGAGGCGTACCGACCTTGCGCTCGAGCACGTCCTTGCCCACGTCATTCTTGCCGTCGTAGGCGATCAGGATGCGTCCGTCGGCCACGTCCAGCAGCGTCAGAGGCTTGATAAACAGGTTATCGCTGAATTCGGTAAATTCAAATTCATAGCGGCAGTTGGTCTTGATCTCTTCCCATACAGCTGCCAGTTTTTGCTTGATCTGTTCGTTGTTCATGGTTCAAAATCCTTCAAATTACAGGAAACACATATACCCTTTTATTTTACCAAAAAACCGTTGATTTTTCAACCGACGGAGCCTCTTATTGGGCGAATTCTTTCTTATATAATGCAAATAATGCCTTCCTGCCCGGACGGGGACTTCCGCTAGGGGATTTCCCGTGACGGTACCCACTATATGTTGTACTTGACGGAAGAAAAAAATGATAGTAGAATATAGCGTGATATCGTTTGAAAAGAACTAATCATAGGTTTTTTAACTATATCAAGAAGGAGGTGTTTGGGACATGAAGATGACATTCCAGCCGAAGAAGAAATCTCACGCAAGAGTGCACGGTTTCAGAAAGAGAATGCTGACTGCCAACGGCAGAAAGGTTTTATCGAACAGAAGAGCAAAAGGAAGAAAGAAAATATCCGCATAAGATTGGATCAGGCGATATTTCGGGAAGAGTTCTTCTTGCAGGAAGGCTGCGCGCAGATTGCGGGGCAGCCTCTTTTTGCTAGTTATATCCCGGCGCAGGACGCCGGAATTATGCGAAGAGGGAGACCGGATTCTATGGAGTCACTGAAGAAGAATACCGAATTTCAGAACGTATTTCGCACCGGTGTTTCGAAGGGAACGAGGCTGCTGATTCTCTATGCCGTGCCGAACGGCCGGGAGATCTCCCGTGTCGGTATCACGGTCAGCAAGAAGGTAGGCAACAGCGTGGTCCGCCACCGGGTTAAGAGGCTGATCCGCGAGGTATTCCGCCTGCACGCGCAGGAGGTCCCCGCGGGCTATGACTTCGTGGCGGTCGCAAGGTCCGACGCGAAGGGGGAGGATTACGCAGCGGTCGAGAAGGCCGTGCTGCGTGCGCTTTCGGCGCACAAACTGCCGAAAGCCTGAGAGAGGAAGGCCTGACGTGAAGAAATTATTGATTGCGCCTATCAAGTTTTACCGAAAGTATCTGTCTCCTATGAAGAGATATCCCACCTGCAGATTCTGCCCGACCTGCTCGGAGTACGCGATTATCGCGATCGAGAAGCACGGCGCGGCCAAGGGAGGTCTCTTAGCCATCTGGAGGATCTTACGATGCAATCCTTTCTGTAAGGGAGGATATGACCCGGTGCCATAACAGCAGGACGATATCCATATTTTCGAATTATGACAGGGAGTACCGGGAAGACATAGGAAGTCTGGGAGGACGATTTGATCAGTATGTTTTTAACCCAGAACAGTTCATTTATTCTGGGACCGATTTCCAAGGTTTTAGGTTACATTCTGGAGGCCATCTACAATGTGCTGGCCCGCGTAGGAATCGAGAATGTAGCCATCTGTATCATTATTTTCACCATTATCATTAATGCGATTCTAATTCCTTTAAACTATAAGTCGCAGAAATCCTCGAGACTGACGCAGATCATCAGTCCCGAGCTCAATAAAATCACCGAGAAGTACAAAGGCAAGAGAGACGAGGCTTCCCTGCGCAAGCAGCAGGCCGAGCAGCAGGCTCTCTATGACAAGTACGGCATCTCACCGGCGAGCGGCTGCCTGCCGCTGCTGATCACCATGCCGATCCTCTTCGCGATGTACCGCGTCCTGTACGCGATCCCCGCATACATCACGTCCGTTCGTGACCTGTATTCCGGAATCGCCGACCGCATCATCGCGACCCCCGGCTACATGAACATGCTGCGCGACACGTTCGGAACGCAGGTGGCGACGACGACATTCAAATGGGCTGACACTGCTCTGACGCAGAACCAGGCGATCGACCTGCTCGCGAAGTTTTCCTCGCAGCACTGGACCGCTCTGAAGGATCTCTTCCCCGCAATCTCGGGGATGATCGGCGAGAATGCCGCCAAGATCATGAAGATCAACTCCTTCCTGGGTATGGATATCACCCAGGCGCCGGGATTACGTATCCCCCATATCATTATCCCGATCCTGTCCGGCCTGACGCAGTGGCTCTCTCAGAAGACCCTTACCGGCAACCAGACGAAGTCGGACAATGAGACTCTCAACAACGTCAACAACTCCATGAAGTATATGTGGGTTCTGTCCCTGGTCATCGGTTTCTCGCTGCCCATCGGTGTCGGCCTCTACTGGATCGTAGGTGCTGTCTTCCGTACCGTACAGCAGATGATCATCAACAACCGGATGGACCGCCTCGACATGGACGAACTGATCGAGAAAAACCGCGAAAAAGCTGCGGCCAAGCGCGCCAAGAGAGAGAAACGCGACGCGAACCTGGAGAAATATTCCCAGCAGAGCACCCGCACGATCGAGCGCAAGACCATCAGCGATTACGCGAAGAACACCTCCGGCGCTTCGGAGAACTCGGACAAGGAGCCGAAGAAGACGCAGGACACCGGAAACAAGTCCCGGAAGGATGTCTCCTCCGGCAGCATTTCCGCAATTGCACATATGTTAGACCGTGACTGATCATTTGTTTTGAATGTAGATGAGGTAGTACAAAACTATGGCAGATTGGAAGAAATTTACCGGCGCTACGGTCGATGAAGCATTTACCAAGGCCTGCATCGATTTCGGAATGCCGAGCAGTGAATTAGAGATGGTTGTCACGCAGAAGGAATCTGCCGGTCTTCTCGGACTGTTCCGAAAGGACGCGGAGATCCAGGTGCGTGTGAAGAAGGCCGAGAAAGCCCCGGAAGTCAAGGCGGCGGAGCCTGTGAAGGCAGAGCCGAAGGCACCGGAGAAGGCAGCGGAGCCCGCGCCGGCGCCGCAGAAGTCCGA
>JAFPYK010000091.1 GCA_017412265.1 Lachnospiraceae bacterium | reverse complement strand
TACATGTGCCCGGCGTACTCGGTCACCATATAGGCCCTCTTCATATCCGGCGTCACCTGGCTCTTCTTCTGGCAGCCGGGCTTCTCACCGTCATGGGAGAAATCATTATACGTGTAGACATCCTCCAGGAAACTTCCCTTGGTATAGCAGCGGACGCCTCCCGTCTGTCTGGTCGGGTCCAGCTCCCGCGCCAGCTCATTCGTCCTCCGATACAGCGGGTCACAGTCCACCGATTCATTGATGCGAACGCCCCAGAGGATGATCGAAGGGTGGTTCCGGTACTGCAGGACCATCTCGCGCACATTTTCCACCGCCTGATCCTGCCAGGCCTCGTCGCCGATGTGCTGCCAGCCCGGAATCTCCGTGAACACCAGCAGGCCGATCTCGTCACACCGGTTGATAAAATGCTGCGACTGCGGGTAATGCGAGGTGCGCACCGCATTGCAGCCAAGCTCGTATTTCAAGATGTCCGCGTCCATCACCTGCATGGATTTGGGCATCGCATAGCCCACGTAAGGATAGCTCTGATGACGGTCCAGGCCGCGGATCCGAACCTTCCGGTGGTTGAGGTAGAATCCGTCCGCCTTCCACTGCATCGTCCGGAATCCGGTCACGGTCACCTTCTCATCCGTCTTCTCTTCCCCGCGGAAGAGCTCCGTGCGGATCTCATACAGTCTGGGCGAATCGATATCCCAGATCCGGATGCCGGCGACCACCCGGGTCAGAACCGCGTGTCCGCCCTCCACGGCCGCCTCGCCGAGCTCCTCCCAGTCCTGCTTTCCGCGCAGGCGGATGCTCTGGCGGACCGAATACCCCGCCTCGTCCGGCAGATGCACTGCGATCTCCGACGTCATCTTCGCCCGCCGGGACCGGACCGCCACGAGGCTGTGCACGAACACATCCTCCAGATACGCAGGCTCCTTCACCTCCAGCCAGACCTCTCTCGTCAGGCCGCCGAAGGTCATATAATCAATCACAAATCCGAACGGCGGAACATTCAGGTCCTCATGGCTGTCCACCATGACCGTGATCACGTTGTCCTCCCCGAACCTCAGGAAAGGCGCGATATCCGTCGTATAAGCCGTATATCCGCAGTAATGCTTCGCGCAGGACGTTCCGTTGACAAACAGCTCGCTCACGTGGGCCGCACCGTCGATCGTCAGGAGGACACATTTGCCCTCCCACTCCGCGGGCGCCGCAAGCACCCTGCGGTAGCCTGCCCGCATCTGGTAGACGCTCTCATCAAAATAATGCAGCGGGACCTCCTTCATCGTGTGCGGAAGCCGCACTTCGGCAAGGCCGTCCGCATCGTAATCCGCCCCGCACATCACCGGGTCAAATCTCTCCGCAAACCGCCATCCGTCATTCAGATCAATTCTCATACTGTCACCTTTCTATCTGTCCGGCCTCACGCCCGCAGCCTCCGCCGCAGCGCGCTTCACTCCGGTTTCTTCTCATTCTCCGCCGCCAGAGCCGCCTCGGTCTCCAGCGCCTTCTTAAACTGCGTCTCATACAGCTCCGTATAGACGCCGCCCTTCGCCACCAGCTCCTTGTGCTGGCCGCGCTCCGCGATCACACCGTCCTTGATCACCAGGATCTCGTCCGCCGCCAGGACCGTCGACAGCCGGTGCGCGATCAGGATACTGGTCCGCGTCTTGATGATCGGCTCGATCGCCTCCTGGATCTTATTCTCCGAGATCGAATCGAGCGCGGACGTCGCCTCGTCGAAGATCAGCAGGGCCGGATCCTTCAGAAGCACCCTGGCGATCGCCAGCCGCTGCTTCTCACCGCCCGAGAGCTTGAGTCCCCGGTTGCCCACCATGGTCTCGAGCCCGTTCTCCTGCTTCTCGATCATGTCATAGATATTGGCCTTCTTGCAGGCCTCGATCAGCTCTGCCTCCGTGGCGTCCGGCTTCGCGTACAGCAGGTTCTCCCGGATCGTCCCGTTGAACAGGTACGTCTCCTGCGAGACGACGCCGATGTGGCTGCGCAGCCAATGCAGGTCATATCGCCGGACATCATTCCCGTCAAATGAGACCCGCCCCGCCTTCACGTCATACAGACGCGGAATCAGGTTCACCAGCGTACTCTTGCCGGACCCCGAAGGCCCGACGATCGCCACCGAATGGCCCTCCTCCAGCTTGAAATTGATATCCCTCAGGATCTCCCGCTCCGGGTCATAGGAGAAAGCCACATTGATGAACTGCACCTCTCCTCTCGCCTCGTTCGGGGCCAGGGGCATCTTCGGATTCTCGATCTCCACCGGCATATCCAGGTACTCGAAGATTCTGGTAAACATCGCCATTGACCGCACCCAGTCCACCTGGACCGAGAGCAGCTGGTTGACCGGCCCGTACATGCGCCCGAGCAGCGCGACCAGCACGGTGATGTCACCGACCGTCAGCGAGCTGTCATAGCGCATCATCAGGATGCCGCCCACCAGGTACAGAAGCATCGGGCCGATGCTGGAAAATGTCGAGATCACGACGAAGAACCACCGGCCGGCCATGCTCTCGCGGATGTTCAGTTTGATCATTCTCCGGTTCACGTCCCGGTACTTCTCATACTCCGTATCTTCCTTGCCGAAGAGCTTCACCAGCAGCTGTCCGCTCACCGAGAGCGTCTCATTTAACATCCCGTTGATCTCGTCGCTGCACTCCTGGGACTCCCGGGTCAGCTCCCAACGCGTCTCGCCCGCCTTCCTCGTCGGCAGCGCGAACAGAGGCACGATCACCAGGCCGATCGTGGCCAGGATCGGGCTCTTCTGGTACATCGCGATGAGCGCGATCACCAGCGTGATCGAGTTCGACAGGATGTTCGCAAATGTATCCGAGATCACCCGCTGCACACCGTCGATGTCGCTCGTCATGCGCGTGATGATATCGCCCTGGTTGTTCGACGTGAAGAACCGCTGCGACATCTGCTGCAGATGCCGGTACATCGAGTTGCGGATATCAAATGTAATGTGCTGCGCGATCCACGTGTTGAAATAGCTTCTGGCCACGCCGATCAGGTTGCCGCCCAGCGTAACCGCAAGCGACAGCACGATGTAGAAGATCAGCTTGTTCAGATCCCGCCCGATCAGGCCTTCATCGATGATCTTGCCGGTCAGGATCGACGGCAGCAGCGTCAGTGTCGAAGACGCCGCGATGCATAAAAGCACCAGCGCCATCTGAAACCAGTAAGGCTTGAGATACGAAAAAATCCTCTTAAGCAGCGGCCATGTGACCTTCGGGCGATTTGCCTTCTCTTCCTCGGTCAGATAGCCTCTCCCCATTCTTCCTCCGGGTCCCGGCATCGTAGTTCCCCCATCTTTCTTATCACGCTACATTCGTTTATGAATGTGTTCATAAAAATCCAATGTTTATTATATCACAACACATAAGCGGCTTCCAGACCTTACGGCAGCGGAAGGGCAGTTTTTCGCCCCGGAATGCCGCCCTTTAGCCCTGTCATTCTCACCCGCTGCCCCGTCCGCGCCAGCCTTGCGGTCTCTCTCCCAAACATGCTATAATCCTATTATCCGGTCACCCGGAAGACGCAGAAAGGAGGAGCGCCCATGTACATTTACCTGTTGCCATTGCAGGAAGCCGACAGCCTCTCGCAGGTGCGCCGCATTCTCGCTTCCCGCTTCGCTCTGCCCTCCGCCCGCTTCCGGACAAGGCCGGACGGGAAGCCGGAGCTTCTCCTCCCGGACGGGGCCCCGCCGCTCTTCTTCAACCTCTCCCACAGCGGAGAACTCCTTGCCGCCGCATTTGACGACGCCGAAGTAGGGGTTGACATCGAGTCCCTCTCCCGGCGCATCAGCCCCCGCCTGTGGAAGCGCATGCTCTCGCCGGAGGAGATCCGTTCCTTCACAGAAGAGTTCGGCGCACTGCCGCAGGATCCCGCAGGCCTCACCCCGGCATTGGCCAGGTGCCTCCTCCGGCGGTGGACATTAAAGGAAGCCCTCACCAAAACCACCGGCACAGGGCTTCGCACAGATTTCCGGACCCTGACGGTCCTCCCCGCGGAGGACGGACGCTTCTGCTGCCCGCAGATTCCGGAGGTCGAGCTTATCACATTCTCCCCGGGACCCGGCTACGTCGGCGCCGCCGGCCGCATGAGAACTCAGGCACAAAAACGGCTGTGAAAATACGTTTTCACAGCCGTTTTTCATATTGCGGGGATCCTTCTCTTCGGGCCTCCGCCCGAACCCTGCAGGCAATCATACTCCTGTCGG
>JAFPYK010000090.1 GCA_017412265.1 Lachnospiraceae bacterium | reverse complement strand
TGCGGCCTCATCGTCCCTAACGATGCGCTCTAGCCAAACTGAGCCATACCCCGAAATCGGATATTTCTATTATAGCCAGATTTTCCGAAAAGTAAAGAGGGAATTTGGATTTCTTTTTCGAAGCGCGTGTGATATACTTGTCCCCAAATGGGAGTGAAGGAGAAGATCATGATTCTGCTGAGGAAATGGAAGCTGCTCACGGGTGCGGAGCGGGTGCTGGCGGTGATTCTGTGGGCCGGGGGCCTGGCGGTGCTGACGCTGGGCGTGGTGCTCACGATCAACGGGCATCTGGGCGCCGGAGGCGTGGACGCGATGAATTTCTCGATGGCGGAGCGGCTGCGAGTGAATACTTCGGTCGCGATCTGGATCACGGGCGTGGTCAGCGTGGCGCTGGCAGCCCTGGTGAGGCGCGGACGGCCGAATGTGCTGGCGTT
Organism: Lachnospiraceae bacterium; assembly: GCA_017412265.1. Classification (GTDB taxonomy): domain Bacteria; phylum Bacillota; class Clostridia; order Lachnospirales; family Lachnospiraceae; genus RGIG1588. The sequence goes on along the minus strand of JAFPYK010000090.1, from coordinate 1,456 downwards.
CGGGGCCTCTCTGGCGATGGGGGTCTTCACAGACCTGTGGAAGCATGTGCTCTCGCAGGTGCAGGGCGTCCTGCTCCGGGAGAAGATCGTGATCTTCGCCGCGGGCATGGTGTGCATCGCCCTGGGGGTGGCGCTTACGATGTGCTCGGTCTTCCCGGGGTCGCCGGTGGATGACCTGCTGAAGGCATTTGTCGAGAGGGGCAGAAGGGCCTGGCTGGTGAAGATCCTGATCGAGGGCTTCTGCGGGGTCGCGGCTTATTTCCTCGGAGGGGAGCTGGGGCTTGGCACGCTGCTGGTGGTCTTCGGCCTGGGACCTTTGATTGATCTGTTCCGCGGGATTCTGACCCGCTGTCATATGGATGTGGACGCGCGCGTGAGGGCGCAGCTGGAGGAGAAACATGAGTCTTAAGAAGAATCGTATCGTGGTGAAGGTGGGAACCTCCACCCTGACCAATGACCAGGGCAAGAGCAACCTGCGGCGGATGGAGGAGCTGTCCATGACGCTTGCTGACGTGCAGAATATGGGATACGAGGTGATCCTGGTCTCGTCCGGCGCGATCGCCGTGGGGGCGAACAAGATGCGTCTGCCGGAGCGGCCTACGAGCATGCGGATGAAGCAGGCGGCGGCCGCGGTGGGACAGTGCGAGAACATGTTCCTGTATGATAAGTTTTTCGGATATTATGACAAGACGGTTGCCCAGATTCTCTTAAATGCCTCGGACATCGAGGAGGAGGAGAAGAAGGAGAACCTGACGAATACATTTACCGCCCTGCTGGAGAACGGAGTGATCCCGATCGTCAATGAAAATGACTCGGTGAGCTATACGGAGATCGAGTCGGCGGACCGGCTCTTCTCGGACAATGACCTGCTCTCCGCGGTGGTCGCGGTGCTGACGGACGCGGATACGCTGGTGATCTTCTCGGATATCGACGGGTTCTTCGACAAGGATCCGCGCCTGTATAAGGACGCGAAGCTGATCCCGGTGATCGAGACGATCGACGAGTCGGTCTATCACCTGGCGGGTGGCGCGGGGTCGCGGCGGGGTACGGGCGGCATGCGCACGAAGCTGGCCGCGGCGGACCTGGCGACGGCTCAGGGCATCGACGTGGTGATTACAAACGGGAATAACCCGCGGTCTCTGTATGAGATTGTGAAGGGGCAGCCGAAGGGCACCCTGTTCCGCGGGAGAAAGAGATGATTCAGAGCCTTGCCTTGCCGGCAAGGCTTTTTCGGGTTTGCGCGCCATGGGCGCGCTCTAACGGGTGAAAGTCCCGAGTACGCGTAGGCAACGACGAAGTACATAGCTGAACAGCAAGGGTGTTCATCGCGAGGTGAAATCTGAAGGAAGCTGTAGGCAAACCCTTGGCCTGACGGACAGGAACCACATATAAGGCTGGGAAATACGGATAAGTCGGCCCAAAGCGATGAAGTCCAAAAGTTGCTGGAAGTACCAGT
>JAFPYK010000089.1 GCA_017412265.1 Lachnospiraceae bacterium | reverse complement strand
TTCTGCAGATACATATTACTTCATCTGGTGAAATCAACTCAACCATCCGTCAGATGATATGATCTGCAAATGGCCGAAGTTTCTCTTCTAATTCTTCTTCCTCCCTCAATTCTGCATACACCTCGCAAAAATCATAGTGTTCCTCTTCGCTGTCATCATCACCATCGCTGCATCCATGGTCGGGATCCGGATCACGAAGCGCTAAGCCCATGAGCTCGACATAACTCTCGATCAGTTCTGAAAAAGTGCTAAGGCCAACCGCCTGAAATGCCTGTCTCACTGCCATTAACTGCAAGATACCGTGGTTCTCTACAAACAGCTCGAAGTCCCCGGTTAGCACATCCGCATCAAATGCAGCAATCCATTTCCATGCCTGCTCTTCGTTCATCTGACAGCGGTCTGCCGATTCTTCGTTTCTCCATGCAGCAAGGACCACATCAAATTGCTTCTTTCTCTCATCAGCTGAAAGGGCCTTCAAACCTTTTGCTTCTGTCTTTCTTTCGGATGTCTTCAGAACCTTTGGCTGCTCTGGCGAGGATGAATGCTGTTCTGGCTCTGACTTGTCAACCGTTTGAGCATCCTTGCCTTCATCCTTATACGACACAATCCACAGCCTGTTCCAGGAACCGATCGCGATCCTGTTCCCCGGCAGGAAAAGGCACATCGTAGGCGGATTAATACCGTCCTTCACGGTCTTGGTGAGGAACTCATTATCAAATTCTTTCACGACCCTGCCCGTCTCTTTATGAATAAGCAGGACGCCGGCTTCTTTTTCCCCCGACTCATACACACAGACACATGCCAGATAATCCTCATTTGCCGCAATAAAATGCACACTGTCATGCCCTGTAAAATCATCTATGACACGGATTGTCTCTCCATTTTCTCCAAAGCAATAGATCCGTTGGTGTTTAATTAATCCATCTCTATCACTTACTCCGACCCACCAATCTCCTCGCTGATCAGTTGCATATCCGTTCATCCACCACGTATCAATCTTCCGTGTAACAGAGTGGTTTATTATTCTTCCATCATCGTCTATCCTATATAAGTGCAGCGAATACAGCCCATGTACTCGTGATAAAATAAACCATATAGTTTGCCGGTCAACAGAGATTATTTCAAGAAACTCCTCTTCTTTAAGTCGAAAAATCTTTTTACATTCTCCCGTTATGATATTGTACCGCCAGATACCAGTTCGGCTTCCTGCAATTACATGCTTTTCGCCAAAACAGAAAAACGACCCCTCGGTCCAGTCTTTTACAGGTATTCTGTTTATCTTCCTGACCCCTTCACAGTTCCATATAAACAACTGGCCAGTTGTATTTATGAGCATCAAGGTGTCTCGGTCGAGTTCAATCATTTTGCATACATTTGCAACTCTTTCTGATCTCAGGATACTCATGTTTTCCAGCGATAGTTCGAAGACTGCTCTGGCAGAAGAGAAATACAGTGATGACTGATCCCCGGAAAGCAACATCTCATAAGCGCCTTTTTTTATCTCCATTATCATCTTCAATTCTCCTGCTTTGCTGCTTACCTAACAAGTGCATCTGCTTTCACAAGAATAAACCTTAATAATAATCAAAGATAACGGATGTCAAACGAATCGTATTCATACAACTAGGACTAACCGGTCTGAATCTCACAGGCAGGCAGCAGTTCCTCGTCGGCATACGCTTTCCACGGCATATCAACAACGACAAGAATAACCGCCAACATCAGCGCCAATACACGCATCCATCTTCGGTTCATATCATTTGCCCCATTCTCTTTTCAAAATCTCATCATCAGTGTCGGTCAGTCAAAACAAAAGAAGGCCGCGCGATGCGTAGCCGCCCTGCAGGCGTAGGCTCGAGTTGCTCGCTTTTCGAGCCAGCCCTGAAACAGAACCGGAAAGGGCGCTCACGTGCAAGCACGCGTGCCCTTTCCGGTTCTGTTTCGGCGCCTCTATCGCACATTATCTCTGAACTCGCGCGCCGGCACCGCCGACGATCGCTTCAACTTCCTTCTTGCTCGCCATCGACGTATCACCCGGCGTGGTCATCGCAAGAGCCCCGTGCGCCGCGCCGTAATTGACCGCGGTCTCCGGATCAAACCCGCTCATCAGTCCGTAGATCAGGCCGGACGCGAACGAATCACCGCCGCCCACGCGGTCCATGATCTCCAGACCCTTGTAATCCTTGGCCTTGTAGATCTCTCCGTCGGCCCAGCAGATCGCGCTCCAGTCATTGACCGTCGCGGTCCGGACCGTGCGCAGCGTGGTCGCGACCACCTTGAAATTCGGATAGGTCTTCGCGGCCTCGCCGATCATCTTCTTGTAGCCCTCGAGGTTGAGCTCCTTTAAGTTCGCGTCATTTCCCTCGATCTCAAATCCGAGGCAGGCCGTGAAGTCTTCCTCGTTGCCGATCATGACGTCCACATACTTCGCGATCTCTTTGTTCACTTCCTGTGCCTTCTCGAGGCCGCCGATCGCGCTCCACATGGAAGGACGGTAGTTCAGGTCATAAGAAACCACGGTTCTGTACTTCTTCGCGGTCTTGATCGCCGCGACGACCGTCTCGCAGGACTGCTCCGAGAGAGCCGCGTAGATGCCGCCCGTGTGCAGCCACCGGACACCCAGGGTGCCGAAGATATAGTCAAAATCAAAATCCTCCGGACGCATCTTGGAGATCGCCGTGTTCGCACGGTCCGAGCATCCGACCGCGCCGCGGATACCGAATCCGCGCTCGGTGAAGTTTAAGCCGTTCCGGCAGATCCGGCCGATACCGTCGGTCTTGACCCACTTGATCAGAGACGTGTCCACGCCGCCCTGGCAGATGAAATCCTCGAGCAGCTTGCCGACCTCATTGTCCGCGAAGGCCGTGATCACCGCGGTCTTCATGCCGAAGCACTTGCGCAGGCCGCGCACCACATTGTACTCTCCGCCGCCTTCCCACACGCGGAAGGATCTGGCCGTACGGATTCTGCCCTCGCCCGGGTCCAGCCGCAGCATGATCTCGCCTAAAGATACCGCATCAAACGCACACTCATTCTTGGGTCTCAGATTCAGTTCCATCGTCTTGCTCCTTATAATCTCAGTCATGATACTTCTTAACAAATGAACAGGGGTGATGTGATCACCATCACCCCTTAGTATACAAAATTTTTAACCTGCCTGCAAGGCAAACTTCCCGCCCGGCCGGATCAGGCCGTCGCGCTTCTCTTGATCTGCGCGAGCGCATTTCTCACCGCGGGGATCGCCAGCACGATCAGTGTCAGCACGGCTTCGGCCGCGATGTAAGAACCGTTGTAGAGGAAGGAATAGACCGCAGGGTTCATGCCTTCCGGCGCATACATGCTGAAGAAAATCACACCCGAGAGGAATGCGAAGAAAAATCTTCCGAGGATGCCCGCCAGATATCCGGTGATGAGGCCGTTCTTCTTGTTCGAGAACAGGCCGGAGAGTCCCATCGCGCCGAACGCCAGGATATAATCGCAGAGCAGCTGCGGCACACTGATGATATAAGGATCAATCATCATCTGCAGCAGGCCGTAGGCCACTCCGGTCATCACGCCGGCCGAGAATCCGAACCAGTAGCCGATCAGCGTGAGGAAGAACATGGAGAAAAGCGTGACCGAGCCGCCCATCGGCGCGCGGAACAGCTTCAGGCTCGAAGCGACGAACGCAAGAGCCATCGCAACCGCCATGTAGACCAGCTGCTTCGTCGGCGTCTTCTTCTCCTTCCCGCGATTCGTGAGATACGCTCCCAGCGCGAGAACCGCCAGCATGAGCACGACCAGCGCGATCATTCCTGCCGTTGTCGGATAATAGGCTCCTTCACTCTCTGTGACAAAAAATGACATAAAAAATACCTCCTTCTCATGGGACAGGAGGCGAAAGAGAACGTCTGCACGTCAGGCACAGTCGAGATCAGCTTCCCTACGCCGGTATGATCCGGATCAGGTGATAAGGGTCTCTTTCGTCTCAGCCCTTCCGGGCCCCCCTAGCTTGATTACGATCGTAAGTTTACCACAACTGCAATCCATATGCAATTAGATTTTGCGGAATCTGTCAGGCAATTCTCCGCTTCCGGCCGGCGGCCGAGTCACTTCTCCCAGCTCAGATCGATCACCGCGCACACCCAGGTCGGCCTCTTCTGCGCATGCTCGTCCGGATAGCTGCTGAGCGCCAGCGGGATCACAACCGCGCGAATCTTGTAATTCCACCCGACCGGGAAGCTCCGGAGGGCCAGCAGGTGGTACCGCTGCCCCGCGGCGTCCTCCGCGCAGATATTCATGAAATCTCTCCCCCAGAGCACGTCATTTCTCTCATTTTCCACGATGGTAAGCCCCGTAAGGCTCACCGGCTCGCAGGCGTCGCTTACGTTCTCCCAGGACGCCTCCCGCACCGCAGGAAAGCTCTCCGGCTCCGCGATCATCGCCTCGCCGTGCTCCCGCATCCAGGCCGCGGTCTCCTCCGTCAGCGCAAAAGGCATCCCCTGCCACGTCCCGTAGGCCCGGAAGAACTCCTCCACCGTCGGCACGAATTCGCAGTCCGCCCAGTTCCCCTCGCGCACGAAATAGAACGGATCATCGTACTTCAGGATCCCCTGCCCGTTCCAGAGCCCGTGCGCGTAAGTCCCCGTAAATGTATACCAGTCATACGCCTTGTTCTGCGTCCGGAACGTCGCCTGCCCGGAGGCCTCGCCGTCCAGCATCTCCCCGTCGTAGACCCCGATGCGCGTCACCAGGTCCCCCGGGAAATCCTGCACGAAATGCTCATCGTGCAGCCGCCCCTCGCCGTAGAATTCCCCGAGCCGGAAGCCGCCTTCATAGACAACATCCCCCTTCTCGGTCGCGAAGCGCCCGCGCCCGTCCGGCCGCCCGAACCGCGTCTGCCCCTCATACGTTCCCGTGATCTCCCGCTCCTGGAACACCACCGTATACGGAGACAATGTCACCCTCGGCCGGTAAAAGAGCGCGAGAAGAAACAGCCCTGCGCAGACCAGCACAGCGCGCAGGGCAATGCGAAGCGTCGTATTTCTTCTCGGTTTCTTACCCTTCATCGGATCATCCTCCGGATTCATTGGCATGCAGATCCCCGCTCCCAGCCGAAGCGTCTGTGTTCAGAGTCTTCAGCACACTTCGGACCAGCGGCACGGCCAGGAAGAAGCTGCAGACATCCGCCGCAGCCTGGGCGATCTGGACACCGAACAGCCCGAAAGCCATCGGAAGAAGCGTGATCGCCGGCACGAAGAAGATGCCCTGCCTCGCCAGCGTCACGATCGAAGCCTTCAGCGGCATGCCGATGGTCTGCAGAAGCATCGTCCCGATGACCACATAGGCATTCAGCACGAAGAACACGCACTGGGCCCGCATGGTCACCGCGCCGATCCGGATCACCTCCGGATCGTCACGGAAGATCCCGATGACCGGCCCCGCAAAAAGGAAGCCCAGCACCGACATGACCGCCAGCACCATCACACCGATCTTCACGCAGTAGTAAAATGCTTCCTTCACCCGCCTGTAATTCTTCGCACCGTAATTCGTCCCGCAGACCGGCTGGAACCCCTGGCCGAAGCCTACCAGCGCCGCGTAGGCAAACATCATGATCCGGGTCACCACGCCCATGGCCGCAATCGCCGCGTCCGCAGAAGCCCCGCCGTACTCCCTCGCCGCCACATTTAGCAGGATGGTCGCCACGCTTCCGATGCCCTGCCGGCAGAGCGAAGGGATGCCTCCCCGGAAAATGTGCAGCAGATAATGTCCGTTAATCGTCAGCTTGCGCAGATTGATCCGCACCGCCGCGTGCTTCCGGTTCAGGTACAGCAGCAGGCAGAAGCTCACCAGCTGGCTGATGGCCGTCGCAAGTGCCGCGCCCGCGACCCCCATCTTCGCAACGAAGATCAGCAGCGGATCCAGCACGATATTCAGGACCGCGCCTGTCACGATACCGATCATCGCCACCGAGGCACTCCCCTGGAAGCGCATGTGGTTGTTGAGCACAAACGATCCCATCATAAAAGGCGCGCCGAGGAAAATGATCCGCAGGTACTGCACCGCGTAAGGCAGGATCGTCTCCGTCGAACCCAGAAGCCTTGCGATCGGCTCCACGAAGATCACCCCGCACACAGAGATGATCACACCCATGAACAGGACCCCGAAGAAGCCGTCCGCGGCCATCCGCTCCGCGTCCTCAAAATCCCTCGCTCCCAGCCGCCTCGACATATAATTGCCCGAGCCGTGCCCGAACAGGAAGCTGAACGCCTGGATCAGAGCCATCACCGAGAAAGACACACCGACCGCGGCCGTCGCCTGCGTGTCGATCTGCCCCACAAAGGCCGTATCCACCATATTGTAGAAGCTCGTCACCAGCATGCTGATGATCGTCGGCACCGACATTTTCCGGATCAGCTCCGGGATCGGCGCCGTCGTCAGATAATCCAGCCGCTCCTCGGCAGTCATGTTCTTCGGATTCTTCACTGCTCACTCTCCTGCACATCTGCCATGTCATCAACGGGCCGCCTTCCGGCAGCCCGTCTCCGCTTCACTCTCTGTCACTTACGCCTTGCCGGCCGTCCTCGTCTTCGCCATGCGGATCGCGTAATCGATCGCATTGACCAGGCTCAGCTCATTGCTGGTGCCCTTGCCCGCGAGAGCGAATCCGGTCCCGTGGTCCACGCTTGTCCGGATGATTGGAAGTCCCAGCGTGATATTGACGCCCTCCACGGCCTTCCACGCCTGCTTCTCACGGTCATAGACAAATCCCACGGTCTTCAGCGGGATATGCCCCTGGTCATGATACATGCAGACCACGATATCGTACCAGCCGCCCAGAGCCTCCGAGAACACAGAATCCGGAGGAATCGGGCCCACAGCCTTGATGCCCTCCGCCTTCGCGGCCTCGATCGCCGGGACGATCTCATCAATCTCCTCCGTGCCGAAGAGCCCGTTCTCGCCGCAGTGCGGGTTCAGGCCCGCCACAGCCACGACCGGCTGCTCGATGCCAAGCTCCCTGCACGCATTGTGCGCGATCTCAATCACTTCCAGCACACGCGCCTTCTTCACCCGGTCGCACGCCTCACGCAGCGACACATGCGTCGACACATGCACCACCCGCAGGTCATGATGCGCCAGCATCATCGAATACTTCTTCGTCCCGGTATACGTCGCATAGATCTCCGTATGCCCGTCAAAATGCTTATATCCGTCGGAATAACGGCCGTCATCCGCCGCAAGCGCCATATTCATGGCCTCCTTGTTCAGCGCGTTCGTGCACGTCGCGTCCACCTCGCCCGCCATGGCAAGCTCGATGACCTTCTTCACGCACAGGAAGGCCGCCCGTCCGCCCTCGACACTCACCTTGCCGAGCTCGAACTTCTCCACGTCCTCGATCAGGTCCAACTGAAGCACGTCGATCGTCCCCGGCGTAAAGAGCGCATCACTCACCTTCTCGCACACACGAAACTCGATGTCAGGTCTTCCGACAAATCCCGCCGCCTGCCGCAGCATCTTCACATCGCCCACCACCAGAGGCCGGCATCTCTCATAGAGCGCCGGATCCGCCAGCGCCTTCACCGTAATCTCCGGCCCGTTTCCGGCCGGGTCGCCCATCGTAATACCGACAATCGGTCTGTAGCTCTCCATCACATATCCTCCCTCTTCACTCACTATTCTCTGATATGCTCCAGCACCCGGAGCAGAAGATCCTCCGTGCCGAAGCCGCCCGACTTCGTCAGCACCGCTCTGCGCTCACCCTCCGGGTCGACATACGCCGCCACCAGGCCGCCCTCCGGCTCGCCCACCGGCTCCATCTCCGTCACGTTCAGCATCCACATGCACTCCTGCAGCGTATCGCCCCCGATGAAGAAGATCGTCCCGCACGCCGGATCACGGTAAAATGCCCGGCTGATGCTCGCATGCGTTCTCGCCGCGCGCCGGCCGATCTGATCCTTCGCCAGCCCGATCCGCTCCGCGGCCGCATTGGTCGAGCCCTTCACACGCTCAATCGAATCCACCATCACCGGCTCGCCGTTGGCCAGGTGCCTCCGGATCCGCTCCAGGACCTCCCTGCCGCGCTCCGTCTCACAGAAATTCTCCGCCAGCACCTCCTCCGGCGCAAGCGTCAGGCGAAACACCCCCGCAGCCTCCGCACACGCAAGCTGCGCGGCCGCCACCGGATGAATACTTCCGCAGATCACCAGGAGAGGCTCCTTGAACTCCGGCATCTTCGGCTCACTCTCCTCGAACCCCAGATACGCCGGCAGGCACTCGCCGAACCCCGCGCATCCCGCCAGGATCCGCACGCCCTGCGCCTTCAGCTCCTCCGCAAGCGCATCCATCTGCTCCCGGCTCTCACAGTCGAAGATATTGATTCCCTTCGCCAGCGGCTTCGTCCCGTCCGTGCAGAGCGTCACCGGATGCCCCGTCTGCTCCTGCACAATCACATCCACCGACGAATACTGCACCGGATTAAACGGATCCTTGCCGAAGCTGCTCTCATCCACCGGCACACCGTCGATGTAATGAATCCCGCCCCGCGTGATCCGGTTCATCTCCGGGTACGCCGGAATAAACGCCAGGCTGTTCTCCCCGGACGCCGCATACAGAGCCGCAAGCTCCGCACCGATATTCCCCCGCAGGCCCGAATCCGTCTTCTTGTAGATGACCGGGACCTCCCGGTGCCTCCGCACCGCGTCCACGATCTTCTCCTCCGCGTCATCCGGTTTCACATGCCGCGTCTCCGTATCCCACACCAGCACCTCGCAGTCCTCCGGAAACACACTCGGAAGCTCATTCACAACCCGTGTCCGGATTCCCCTCTTCGCCAGCTTCACACCCGTATCCAGAGCGCCGGTATAGTCGTCAGCAATGATCCACAGTCGAACCATAGTCGCCCTCCTCTCAGCTGCAAATATAAAATGAATATTCACGGTCTGTTTTCCTTAATTATGAAGCAATTTCCCGAATCCGTCAAGTCAGCCGCCCGATTTTCGTCCGCCCTCTCTTGTCATTTCCCCCTCCGGAAAATATAATAAAAAGCAGGAAATCAACCGGCATCCCTGAACAGGAGGAACCCCTTCATGAAGAAAGAAGTACTGGTCGTAGGCGCTGCGCTCACCGACCTTCAGATCGCGCCCGTCCCCATGGACATCATGTCCCGCGCAATAACCCCCATGGAAAGCTTCCACTTAACCATCGGAGGCGACGCCCCCAACGAAGCCACCATCCTCGCAAGACTCGGCCGCCAGGTCTCCCTCATGACCATGATCGGAGACGACGAGCCCGGCCAGGTCGTCCTGCGCCACTGCCGCGAGAACGGAATTGACACGAGCGCCTTCCGCATCCGCAAGGACATGCCCACCGCCATCAACGTCGGCCTCGTCTCCTCCGAAGGCGTGCGCAGCTGCATCACCCCCCGCTACAGCAACCTCTGGCAGTACGGTCCCGAAGACCTCGACTACTCCGCCCTGACCGAAGGCTACCGGATCCTCTCCTTTGCGAGCCTCTGCACCTTCGAGCGCATCGACGGCAAGCCCCTCGCCGACTTCTTCCGCGCGGCCAAATCCGCCGGCCTCACCATCTGCGCCGACATGAACTCCGGCATGGTCGACTTCACCGACAAGATCGACGAATACCGCGAAGTTCTCTCCTACGTCGACTACTTCTTCCCGAACCGCGGCGAGGCCGCCATCATGACCGGCGAGACCGACCCCGAGCGCATGGCCGACACCTTCCTCTCCTGGGGCGTCAAGCACATCATCGTCAAGACCGGAGCCGACGGCTGCATCATCAAAAGCCCCTCCGAGCACCACGTGCTCCCCGCCTACACCAAAGCCGTCTGCGTCGACGAGACCGGCGCCGGCGACAACTTCGCCGCCGGCTTCATCTGCGCCCTCCTCGAAGGCAAATCCTTCCTCGAGTGCGCCCAGTACGCCACCGCCGTCGCCTCGATCTGCATCGAGCACGTCGGCACCTGCACCGGCGTCACCGGCCGCGACGTCGTCGAAGCCCGCCTCCGCGACTACCTCGCCGGCAAATGACCCGACAAATCCATCTCAGAACACACGAAAAGCACCCGGGAACGACCAATCGTCCCCGGGTGCTCTTAACATTCCGCAAATCCGCCCCCTGAGCGGGGCTACCCACTCACACAGGCTTGTATCCTTCATGAATAGATGACTATCTGTTCAGCCAACCTTACAATCATCCACTCATACTAGCTTTTATCCCTCATGAATGGAAGAATCTAGCCAGTCCTCCCCTCCGCGATTTCTACCCTCAGGGGATATGGCAGGCGAATCCCAGACTAGCAAGACTTCGAAAGCGTCATGTGCTTTTCGACGAGCCGTCTCCAGGCGAGGAGAAAAGATATGACGCTCCCGCGTCCCGAAACATTTTCGCGCGCCGCCCCGCCCCGCTGGCCTATCTCGCATAACTAAATCTGCTCCCGGCCGGCAGCGCCCCCATCACGCTCTCCACCGCCGCGACCACATCCCCCGCCAGCGGCTCCCCTTCGGTCGCCGCCGCCAGGTTGCTCACCCAGTGCTCATACCGGCTCGCCCCGAGAATCACCGATGTCAGGAACTCCTTCTGCATGCAGTATTTCAGCGCGAGCTCAATCAGCGAGATCCCGGCCTCGTCCGCAATCTTCCTGAACGCCTCAATCGCCTCAAAATTCTCCCGGTTCCAGTACCTCGTCACATAACCCTTATTGATCCCGAAACGGCTGTTCTCCGGAATCGTCTCAAACGAATGCTTTCCGGTCAGCAGCCCTCCGGCCAGCGGATTATAAGCCACCAGATCCATCTTGTAATGCTCCAGACACGGCACAAGTTCATGTTCTACAGTTGTAGTAAAAAGATTGTACACATTCTCCGAAATCACAGGCCGCACCCCATGCGCCTTCTCACACAGATGCACCGCTTCCGCCACCTGCCAGGATGCATGATTGGACACGCCCACATAGAGGACCTTGCCCTGCCTCACCAGCTCGCTCATCACATCCATCGTCTCTTCCATCGATGTATCCGGATCCGGAAAATGCGCATAATAGATATCCAGATAGTCCGTCTGCAGCCTCTTCAGCGACTGCTCCACCGAATACAGGATGTGCCTGCGGCTCAGACCCCCGACGTTGGGCTCCGCCTCCGTCGGCCGGCACACCTTGCTCGCCAGGATCACGTCCCGCCGCCTTCCGGCGATCGCCTTGCCCGTGATGATCTCACTCCGCCCGCCGGTATAAGAATCCGCCGTATCGATAAAATTCACCCCGTGCTCCAGCGCATGATCCACCATCCGCCGGGCCTCCTCCTCACCGGTCTGCCCGCCGAACGTCATCGCGCCCAGGCAGATCCTCGAGACCTTCACCCCGGTTCCCTTCATTGTCCGATATTCCATGATGCCCCTCCTTCTGGCGATACCGCGCCGCTCTTTTTCTCATTGTAGCACAAACCGTTTTCCCCACGCAAGAACGGCGGCCCTAAGGCCGCCGCTCTCCGATCAAACAACAGGAAATAGAAAAAATGAAACAAACAAACTTGTACTTGTCTTACGGTTTTGATCATACCCGCCCAACTTTAGACGAACCTTAAATCCGCAGAAAAAAATTGAAAATGAGCAAATTAATGATATTCTATTAGAGGGGGAGATAATGATCACGAAGCCCGCGAGGCTCCACAAATAGCCGCGCCGCAGACAGATCGGAGTGAACTATGAGACTATTACTTGCCGAAGACGAGCTGTCCCTCGCGAGGGCAGTCTCCGTCATCCTGGAGAAGAACAACTACTCCGTGGACGTCGTCCACAACGGGCAGGATGCCCTGGACTACCTGGAGAGTGAGAATTACGACGCCGCCATCCTCGACATCATGATGCCGAAGATAGACGGAATCACTGTGCTGCGGCGCGTCCGCGCGGCAGGCAATGCGGTGCCGATCCTCATGCTCACCGCCAAGTCCGAGATCGACGACAAGGTGCTCGGCCTCGACGCCGGCGCCAACGATTACCTGACCAAACCATTTGCCACCAAGGAACTGCTCGCCCGCATCCGTGTGCTCACCCGCGCGGCAGGTGTCCACAGCGACTCACGGCTGCATTTCGGCAACCTCACGCTGGACACCGCCTCCTACGAACTGAGCACCCCCTCGGGCAGCTACCACCTGGCCAGCAAGGAATACCAGATGATGGAGATGCTGCTCCAGAATCCGGGCGTTCTCATTTCCACCGACCGCTTCATGGACCGGATCTGGGGCTACGATTCCGAGGCTGACACCAGCGTGGTCTGGGTCTATCTCTCGTACCTTCGCAAAAAGCTCGCCGCGCTCGAGGCTGACGTCGAGATCAAGGCGACCCGCGGCGCGGGCTACAGCCTGCGCAGGAAAGAGTCCTGACAACGGAGGCTCCTCATGAATATGATCCGCAAGCTTCAGCGGCGCCTGATCGGCATCTCCATGGCCTCCCTGGCCCTGGTCCTGCTCGTCATCATGGGCACCACGAACATCTTAAACTACCGACGGGCCGTCACCCGCGCAGACATGACACTGGATCTGCTGTTGCAGTACGACGGCGTCTTCCCGGAGTTCCGGCGCGATGAGCACCAGGAACCCCCGGCGGCTCCCGACGGCACCGGCTTCCGGCCGGACGACAGCGCCCGTGACGATGACCGGGAACCCGACGACGATGATGACGATGATGACTACGATGACCGGACCGACATGCGCGGCATGGGCCGTCGGGACGGGGATTTCTCCAGAGAGCTCCCCTACACCTCGCGGTACTTTACCGTCATTTACGAGGAAACCTCGCAGGAGCCCGTGATCAATATTGACCGGATCCTGTCCGTCGACGAGGAAACGGCAAAAGAGTACGCAGCTGGTGCCCTGGAGTCCGGCAAAACTAGAGGATTTATCGATTCCTATCGATATGCAGTCAAGCAGAATGACGGTTCTACGATTGTAGTCTTTCTGGACTGTGAGGAGACTCTGCAGACCTTCCGCAGCTTCCTCCTGACCACCGCCCTGATCTCTCTCGGCGGTATGGTTGCCGTCTTCCTGCTGATGCTCCTCTTCTCCCGCCGCATCGTGCGTCCCTTCATCGACAACTACGAGAAGCAGAAGCGCTTCATCACCGACGCGGGACACGAGATCAAGACCCCGATCACCGTCATCCACGCCGACACCGAGATCCTCGAGATGGACCTCGGCGAGGACAACGAATGGCTCAAGGACATCCAGGCCCAGACCTCAAAGCTCAAATCCCTCACCGACGACCTGGTCATGCTCTCCCGCATGGAAGAAGCCGGCCGGGAACTGCAGATGATCGAGTTCCCCTTCTCCGACGTCGTCAGCGAGACCGCGGGCTCCTTCAAGGCCCCGGCCCTCACGCAGGGCAAGCAGTTCAGCCTCGAGATCCCTCCGATGATCTCCTTCACCGGAGACGAGAAGGCCATCCGCCAGCTGGTCTCCATCCTCTTAGACAACGCAGTCAAATACTGCCCCGAAGGCGGGAAGATCTCCCTCCGGGCCGAATATACACCCCGGGCCCTGACCCTCACCGCCGAGAACACCTCGGCGCCCGTCGACCCGGACTCCCTGAAGCACATCTTCGACCGCTTCTACCGTCTGGACAGTTCCCGCAACTCCCAGACCGGCGGCTACGGCATCGGCCTCTCGATCGCCCGCGCCATCGTCGAAGCGCATAAGGGCACCATCAAAGCAACCACCAGAGACGGATCCTCCGTCACCATCACCGCCGCATTTCCGGTGAAATAAGATCACAAAGGAAGCGAGAACATGTTCCAGTCAACCAGAATCATGACCCAGAAAAAACTCGGCCGCAACGACCCCTGCTGGTGCGGCAGCGGCCGCAAATACAAATCCTGCCACCAGGCCTTCGACGAGAAGATCGAAGCCTTCGCCAGGCAGGGCCACGTCGTCCCCCGCCGGAAGCTGATCAAGACCGAGAAGGACATCGAAGGCATCAGGAAGAGCGCCGTCATCAACATCGCCGTTCTCGACGAGATCGCAGACAAGATCCGCGCCGGCATGACCACCCAGGAGATCGACGACATCGTCACCCGCGTGACCGCACAGATGGGCGGCATCCCCGCGGACCTCGGCTTCGAGGGCTATCCCAAGAGCGTCTGCACCTCCATCAACGACCAGGTCTGCCACGGGATCCCCTCCGACAAGATCATCCTGAAGGACGGCGACATCATCAATGTCGACTGCTCCACGATCCTGAACGGCTACTACTCCGACTCCTCCCGCATGTTCTGCATCGGCGACGTCCGCCCCGAGTGGCGCAGGCTCGTCGAGGTCACAAAAGAATGCGTAGACAAAGGCCTCGAGCAGGTCAGGCCCTGGCACTTCCTCGGCGACATGGGCGAAGCCGTCCATAAGCACGCCCTCGCCCACGGCTACTCCGTCGTCCAGGAGATCGGCGGCCACGGCTGCGGCAACGAATTCCACGAAGACCCCTTCGTGAGCTACGTCTCCATCGCCGGCACCGAGATGCTCATGGTGCCCGGCATGGTCTTCACGATCGAGCCCATGGTCAACATGGGCACCGACGAGATCTATGTCGACGAAGACAACGGCTGGACCGTCTACACCGCCGACGGCAAAGCCTCCGCGCAGTGGGAAGTCGAAGTCCTCGTCACCGACGACGGCTACGAGATCCTCTCCTACTGAACCCGATACGCACTCCCGGCTGCGAAACCCATGTTTCGCAGCCTTTTCATTTCCCCGCCCACCCGGAGAAATATCATCTTTCTCTTTCTTTTATCCTCAGAATTTGTTATAGTGGGAAGCGTACGCGGGCAGAACCCCGCCATCACAACACATCGGAGGCAGACATGCTTAACTATATCCTCTTTTTCCTTGTCATCGCGATCGCCAACATCATCCAGGGCATCACCGGCTTCGCAGGAACCATCCTCGCCATGCCGTTCTCCCTCATACTCGTCGGCTATCCCGTCGCCAAGCCTGTCCTGAACGTCCTGGCGATCCTCTCCGGCGGCTATGTCTTCCTCGGCAACCGCGACAAAGTCGACAAAAAGGTCCTTCTCCAGGTCATCGTCATCATGCTCATCGGCATCTTCGCCGGCATCTGGATCAAAGACCTCTTCCTCGGCCACGAGAAAGCCCTCTACCTTGCGCTCGGCATCTTCATCATCCTGCTTTCCCTCGAAGGCTTCTGGGAACTCTTCCTGCGCAAGACCCCGCAGAGCGAGCACGTCTCGCCCCTCACCTACGCGCTCCTGCCCCTCGCAGGCTTAGTCCACGGCATTTTCGTCTCCGGCGGCCCGCTGCTCATCGGCTTCATGTCCAAAAAGCTCCCCGACCGCCACGCCTTCCGCGCGACCATCTCGACCGTCTGTATCATCCTCAACACGATCATCCTCGTCGACGACATCCGCGCCGGCTACTGGGACAGCCGCCTCCTGATCACCTTCCTGATCTCCATCCCCTTCCTGTTCATCGGCATGCGGATCGGAAGCAGGCTCTACGCGAAAATGAACCAGCGCACCTTCATGATCATCACCTACATCCTGCTCTTCATCTCCGGTCTCACCCTGCTCTTCAAGTGATCCCGGAGCACACAAAAAACAAGGGCTTTCGCGGCCGCCGGCCCATCCGGCAAGCTGTGAAAGCCCTTTTCATCTCTTCCGATATCCTTCCTTCATTCCCCGGTCCGCCCCGGGATCGCAAGAATCCCCGCACAATAAGACACCGGCTGAAAGACCAACTCCGGGAAATCCTTCCTCATCTCATCGGCGACGAAATAAACCTCCTCATCGTCCCACTCATCGCCGGCCTCCCGCCGGCACCGCTCCAGGTCCTCCCGCGTTGCAAATGCGACGTCCCCGACCAGGATCATTCCTCCCTCGGCCAGCCTCTCCCGCAGGTCCTTCAGAAAACCAACCTTCTGCTCATCCGTCAGATGATGCAGAGAATAAGTCGCCACGATGAAGTCATACTTCCGCTCTCGCAGCTCCTCTGCGAGCCCCTCCGCAAAATCCCCCTGATACAGACGCGCCTCCGGCATCTTTGCCGCGGCAATCTCAACCATCCTCTCAGAGAAATCCTGCCCGTAGATCACACATCCGTTCTCATACAGCTTCGCCGTAAGCGTCCCCGTCCCGAACCCGATATCCAGAACGACAGCGCCCCTCTTCTCCATCACCGTCCGGAAGATCCCCCCGAGGACCTCCTTATATCCGGCAAATGGATACGTATTCTCCTCATCAGATAAGCCGACGGTCACATCATAACCGTCGGCCCACAGATCAAACCCTCTCTGATCCAGCATACTTCCGATCTCCGTCCCGGGTGAACCGGTCTCCGGCTCCGTTTACTCCGGCAGCCGCTTCCCGCACACCCTGCAGAAAACATAGTCTCCGTCAACTCTCGCCCCGCAATAAGGGCAGAAATTCGTTGATTCTACAAGCGTAGAATCCGCATCCTCCGGCAACAGCGGAATCGAGTCCACGACAATCTCCGGCTCCTCCGGGATCGGATCCTCCTCTTCCGCCTCATCCACATCCATTCTCGCGATCTCCGCCTCCGTCCGGATGATATCCCTCAGGCTGATCACCACCTCCGCAACCGAAGCCACGATAAAGAGCACGCCGAGCGTCGCCAAAAACGGATTGTCCATCTGGATCGCCGAGATCGTCCACACAATCCCGAAGATCGCAATACCGATCGCCATCCATGTCCCAAGCAGAGACCGCTTGCCCTTCTTCATCACACGAAACCTCCCCTCACATTTCCTCCAACACGAAAAAAGCCCTCGACAGTATCCGCTACTGTCAAGGACGATCTGCCGTCATCGCACCTGATGAAATAAAAAGAGCAGGGGAAGAGGGATTCGAACCCCCATGGACGGTTTTGGAGACCGGAATACTGCCGTTGTATGATTCCCCTGTGTCATCGACTCGTTTAGTTTAGTATAAATTCCGCGCCTTGTCAAGAGGACAATTCAAGATAAGAACTCCATTCTATCCGGCCGCAGTCCATCTGTCAGGCTTCCCCGCGCCCCGGATGGTGTCTGCGCATATACTCCACCGTTTTATGCAGTGTATCCATCTGATAAATCTCCTCCAGGAAAGACTGCCGGAGTCACCCCCATGGCGGCGCACCAAACTTCTATGTTACATACCCTGCTATGTCACTCGGTCGCTTACACCCTTTCCTGCCCCAGCCCATTCCTCCACCATTCAATGGTCCGTCTTCCGACACCTTCCGTCCGCAATGTAGCAGCGGCGTGCTTTCCTTTCTTTTTCAGGCCGTTGCCGAGTGTCGGTGCTTGGCGGGTGCGGGACGCAGCCGATACACAAAAAGAAGGTCTGATGCACTGCATCGCAGTACATCAGACCTTACAATCACTTAAGCTGCGCCCCAAAGCCGCTTACGCACCGTTACATCGAGGCACCCGAGGCGAAAGCCGCGCCTGAAAAAGAAAGGACACGCCGCCTCACAGCATAATCCCGTCCTTAAAGATCGCGATCTCCCGGTACCCGTTCACCTCAGACCTCGTCCGCCGGCCCGAAGCCACCTCGCACACCAGCTCCAGCAGATCCTCCGCGCACTCATCCAGCGAACGCGTCCCGTCCGCCGCGACCCCGGCATTAAAATCAATCCACCGCTTCTTCCGCTCCGCCATCGGCGTATTCGAAGCGATCTTGACCACCGGCGCCGGCACCCCGAACGGTGTCCCCCGCCCGGTCGTGAAGAGCACCAGATGCGCTCCCGCCGCGGTCAGCGCCGTCGAGGAGACCAGGTCATTGCCGGGACCCGAAAGCATCGTAAGCCCTTTCGTCTTGACCCTCTCACCGTAAGCGATCACATCCGCGATCGGAGCCGAGCCGCCCTTCTGCACACAGCCGCACGACTTATCCTCCAGCGTCGTGATACCGCCCTCGCGGTTGCCGGGGCTCGGATTCTCATAGACTACCTCGCCGTGGCGCAGGAAATAATCCTTGAACCCGTTCAGCATCCCGACCGCCTTGTCGAACACCTCTTCGCTCACGCAGCGATTCATCAGGAATCCCTCCGCGCCGAACATCTCCGGCACCTCCGTGAGCACCGTCGAGCCGCCCATCGCGATCAGCCGGTCCGAGAACCGCCCCACGACCGGATTGGCCGTAATCCCCGACAGCCCGTCCGAGCCGCCGCATTTCATGCCGACCACAAGCTCCGAAGCCGGAATCTCCTCGCGGGTAAATGTCTGCGCATACCCGGCCAGCTCCTCCAGCATCTTCCGGCCCACGGCCATCTCATCCTCCACCTGCTGGCAGATGATAAACTTCACCCGCCTCGGGTCGAACTCCCCGAGCTCCCCGAGAAACTGCTCATGCGTCAGGTTCTCACACCCGAGCGAGATCACCAGCACACCGGCCGCGTTCGGATGCCGCACCAGCGAACCCAGGAGTCTTCGCGTCTGCACATGGTCCTCGCCGGTCTGGCTGCAGCCGAACGGATGAGGGAACGCATACAGCCCTTCCACATTGCCCTGCACCAGGTCCTGGTTCTCCTGCGCCAGCGCCTTCGCCACGTCATTGACACAGCCGACCACCGGCAGGATCCAGATCTCATTGCGCACCGCGGCCCGCCCGTCCGGGCGCCGGAAACCGCGAAACGTCTTCGGCTTCTCCGTCGTCAGCGGCTTCACCGCCGGCTCATACCGGTACTCCACCTCGCCCGACAGATTCGTCGCCATATTATGCGAATGCACCCAGGAACCCGGGAGGATCTCCTTCGTCGCGTGCCCGATCGGGAACCCGTACTTGATGACCTCTTCCCCGCAGCCGATCGCCTTCAGGGCCATCTTATGCCCCTGCGGGATCGCCTCCCGCGCCGTCACGCCCAGGAACGTCGTCCCGGCCTCCACCGCGTGCAGGGCCACAGCCACGCTGTCCTCCTCATGTATCTTCATAAAATCCGGCATCTCAATCTCCCTTCCGGCCGAACACCTTCTCCGGCTTCTCTCACAAACGCCGCCCGCACCAGCGGACGGCGTCCTCATCATCCGTCAATTACAGGCACTTCGCGAAAACCGCCTTCGTGCCCTCGCGGCGAATCTCGCCGAGCACCCGCGTCACCTCCGCGGCAAATCCCGGGATCTTCGACAGATCCTGGCCCCACATCTGCTCGTCCGCCATCACAGCCTGCACCAGAGCCTCATCCGAGTCATCCTTGTGAGCCCAGTAGAACTCCAGCACCCAGCGGTCATCACTCACCACATACTCATTTCCCTTCGGGCGCACACAGACCATGCCGTGCTCATTCAGCTCCTTCACGCCCGTGCTGTAAAATGCCACGTAAGCCGCAAAGCTCGCGGTCAGGCAGGCCGGCAGCTTCCCGAACTTCTCCACATACGCCAGGAAGCTCGGCAGGTTGCGGGCCGCCCACTTCGACGTCGAATTCAGCGAGATGCTCATCAGCTCATGATTGATAAACGGATTGTTGAACCGGTCAGACACCGCCGATGCAAAATGCTCCAGATCATCCTTCGGCAGGGTCAGTGTCGGGATGATCTCTTCATAGATCATCTTGTTCATGAAAGGCTCGATCACCTCATCCTGCATGCAGTCACGAACGATATCAAATCCTGCCAGATAAGCACCCGGGACAAATCCGGTATGCGCACCGTTTAAGATACGCACCTTTCTCTTCTTATAAGGCGTCACATCCGGAACCACCGGGCAGTTCAGCCCCGCTGCCTTGAACGGAAGCTTCTCCGCCAGCCACTCCGGCCCCTCGATGTTCCAGACACCGAAGACCTCGCCCACATCGATGAGTTCGTCCACATATCCGTTCGCCTCATCCAGCGCAGCCTTCTCCGCCGCGTCGCGAATCCTGCCGGGCACGATCCGGTCCACCAGAGTCGAACAGAACAGGCACTTGTCATTGACGTAGCTGCGGAACTCCTCGGACAGCCCCCACTGGTCGATGTACTGATTCACGCATTTCTGCAGCTCACGGCCGTTGTTGTCGATCAGCTCACAGGAGAGAATCACGAGTCCGCCCTTGCCCGCCTTGAAACGCTCAAGCAGCACCTGCGTCATCTTGCCCGGGAACGAAACCGCCGGCTTATCCTCCAATGCACATGCAGGGTCATAGACAATGCCCGCCTCCGTCGTGTTCGAGACGATATACTCCAGATCGTCCGAAACCGCCAGCGCCATCATATCCGCATATCCCTGCTCGGTGTAAGGATTGAGCGCCCGCGACACAGAAGAGATCACTCTCTTGCGGTCCACCTTCTCCCCGTTCTCCCTGCCGCGCAGATACAACGTATACAGGCCCTCCTGCTCATTGATCATATCCGCCAGGCCGAAAGGAATCGGCTGAATCAGGACACATTTGCCGTTCCAGCCCACACGCTCATTGGAGACATCAAACCAATAGTCCACAAAAGCACGAAGGAAATTGCCCTCGCCAAACTGCATCACCTTCTCCGGCGCGCTCTCCAGCACATAGCCCGGATAACCCGAAGCCCGCAGCGACTCATAATTCAATCTTTCCATCTCAGAATCTCTATCCTTTCTGTATCCCCTGCGAAGACGTGCAAAATAAACTCCCCGCAGGGATTGCGATCCGGCCTGCAAGGCCGGTGTTTTACTCTTCCCTCATTATACTTGCAAGCCCCGCGAAATACCAGAGTCAAATGCAATTCCCCGGGCGATTCAGAAGCCAAAAGAAACGGTCCCGCCCCGCGGGGAATCCCCCGCGGGAACCGGGACCGTCACATGGTCACAGATATCTGCGAAGCTTACTCAGCCTTCGGGCCTGCAGCCACCAGAGCCTTGCCCGCATCATTTCCTTCATACTTCTTGAAGTTCTTCACGAAACGGCCGGCCAGGTCCTTCGCCTTCACATCCCACTCCTCCGGAGTCGCATAGGTGTCGCGAGGATCCAGGATCGCAGGATCAACACCCGGAAGCTCGGTCGGAACTTCGAAATCAAAGATCGGGATCTTCTTGGTAGGAGCCTTCAGCACATCGCCGTCCAGGATCGCATCGATGATACCACGCGTATCCTTGATGGAGATTCTCTTGCCCGTGCCGTTCCAGCCGGTGTTGACCAGGTAAGCCTTCGCACCGCTCTTCTCCATCTTCTTCACCAGCTCCTCTGCATACTTGGTCGGATGCAGCTCCAGGAACGCCTGGCCGAAGCAAGCGGAGAACGTAGGGGTAGGCTCGGTGATACCGCGCTCGGTACCTGCAAGCTTTGCGGTGAAACCGGACAGGAAGTAATACTTCGTCTGCCCAGGAGTCAGGATCGAAACCGGAGGCAGCACGCCGAAAGCATCCGCCGAAAGGAAGATCACGTTCTCAGCGTCAGGACCGGCAGAGATCGGGCGAACCTTCTGCACGATCTTCTCGATATGATTGATCGGATAAGACACACGCGTATTCTCCGTCACAGACTTGTCCGCGAAATCAATCTTGCCGTTCTCGTCGACGGTGACGTTCTCCAGCAGGGCATCACGGCGGATGGCATTGTAGATGTCGGGCTCGCTCTCCTTGTCGAGGTTGATAACCTTGGCGTAGCAGCCGCCCTCGAAGTTGAACACACCGTTGTCATCCCAGCCGTGCTCATCATCACCGATCAGCAGTCTCTTAGGATCAGTAGACAGGGTGGTCTTGCCGGTGCCGGACAGACCGAAGAAGATCGCGGTATTCTCACCGTTCATATCCGTGTTCGCGGAGCAGTGCATCGAAGCAATGCCCTTCAGAGGCAGATAGTAGTTCATCATGGAGAACATACCCTTCTTCATCTCGCCGCCGTACCAGGTGTTCAGGATGACCTGCTCACGGGAAGTGATGTTGAAGACAACCGCGGTCTCGGAATTCAGGCCCAGCTCCTTGTAATTCTCAACCTTCGCCTTCGCGGCATTGTAAACCACGAAATCAGGCTCGAAGGCCGCCAGCTCCTCATCGGTCGGCTGGATGAACATGTTCTTCACGAAATGAGCCTGCCATGCCACTTCGCAGATGAAACGGACCGCCATGCGGGTATCCTTGTTGGCACCGCAGAACGCATCCATGACGAAAAGTCTCTTGCCGGAGAGCTGTTCCTGCGCCATCTTCTTCACCGCTGCCCAAGTCTCCTCAGACGCCGGATGGTTATCATTCTTATACTCATCAGAAGTCCACCAGACCGTATCCTTCGAATTCTCGTCCATGACAATAAACTTGTCCTTAGGAGAACGTCCGGTATAAATGCCGGTCATAACGTTCACTGCCCCCAGCTCCGTGACCTGGCCGACCTCAAATCCTTCCAGCCCCTCCTTGGTCTCCTCCTCAAATAAAAACTCAAAAGAAGGGTTGTGGATCACTTCCGTCGCTCCATAAATGCCGTACTTTGTTAAATCAAGTGCCATCGTAATTACCTCGCTTTATAGATTAAATGGTTCCGTTTCATAACAGTCGGACCGAATTTCCGACTATTATCATAATACATGTAAACCACGTTCATGTCAATCCGATTGTACTCCAATTAATACAATCATTCGTCCTTCCCGGCAAATATCTCACAAAAACCTGCCATCTGTATCAAAAACACACCACACACAGCCAGATATTCAATTCCCCCTTGTCCGGTGTCCAAAGAAGCTTAGCACGGTAATCTTCGCCCCTTCCGTCCTCCATTCCTTCCCTTAGTCAACGTACATATGACCGATCCCTCCCGTCCTCAACGACGCAAAAAAACACTTGCATTCTCGAACGATTCGGCTGCAGCCGTGTGAGAGAATGCAAGTGTTTTTTTTACTCTGTCCCCAGCAGCCCGATCTCCGCCGCGTACGGCCGCATCCCGTCGATGCAGATCTGCGCCACATCCCGAAGCTCCATCCCGAGCATCTCACAGCCCGAGAGGATCAGCTCGCGGTTGCATTTCGCCGCGAACCTCTTGTCCTTGAACTTCTTCATGAAGCTCTTGACCTCCAGGTCCGTGATCCCGTGCGGGCGCATCCTCGCGCACGCCTCGATGATTCCGGTCAGCTCATCCACCGTGAACAGGCTCTTCTCCATGTCCGTCTCCGGCTTCACATCACAGCACACACTGTAGCCGTGGCTTAAGATCGCATGCACCTCTTCCTCGGTCACGCCCGCGGCCAGCAGCGGCTCCGCCGTGTGCTGCAGATGCTCCTCCGGCCATTTCTCATAATCATAGTCGTGCAGATAGCCGATAGCCATCCAGTGCTCCTTATCCGCACCGAAATGCTCCGCCATCGCGCCCATCGCCGCCATCACGTTTGTGCAGTGCACGATCAGATGATGCTCCGTCACCTGGTCCTTCATCAGTTCCTTCGCTCTCTCCAGCGTCAGCATGTTCATTTCCCCCTTTTCTCAATCCTCTTCCATATGTTTGCGCCGCTTCGCGACGTGGATCCACTCGATCGACTCGTCAAATGCCTCGCGCAGCGCCTCGTCATTCGACGGCCGCCCCGCCTTCTCCCTGCGCTTGATCTCCTCCCAGTCGGCCTTCGCCTCCGCCTGGTCCCGGTAGACCTTCCCCGCGAACACATGCGGGTGCCTGCGCACCATCTTGTCGATCGCGGTCTGCAGCACGTCATCCATCGTGAACTCGCCTGCGTCCTCCGCGATCTGCGCGTGGAAGATCACCTGCAGCAGCAGGTCCCCCAGCTCCTCCTTCAGATTGTCCGCGTTCCCGGTCTCCTTCAGCACATTGATCCCGCAGATCACCTCGCACGCCTCCTCGATGCAGGGCGGCTTCAGGCTCTCATGCGTCTGCGCGCGGTCCCAAGGGCACCCGTCCGGGGCCCGGAGCCTCCGGATGACCTCATAAAACTCATCAAACTTCGTCATTCGTCTCTCCCCGTTCCCAGCTTCACGGTCAGATAATTATGGTGCACCGCCGGCAGGAACTTCTCAACCAGGTCCTTCACCGTGATCCGGATGCTCGACGTGTTGATGCACGGATGGCAGCCAAAAAGCTCCTCCGCGAGCACATCCTCATCGATCACCAGCTGCACGTCATTGGCCTCATCATTCATGAGCCCCATCACACTCACCGAACCCGGCGTGATCTTCAGGTACTTCTCCATCGCCTCTTCCGGCGCAAATGACAGCCTCGAACTCCCGATCTGCTTCGTGATCTCCTTTGTCTTGAAATGCTTGTCCTCCCGGATCATCAGCAGATAAAACTTTGTCCTCTGTGCATTGCACAGAAACAGGTTCTTGCAGATCACCGCAGGTGCGAGCACCTCGTCGATCGCCAGGCAGGCCTCCATGGTAAATGCCGGCTCATGGTCCACCCGCTCGTAACGGATGCCCAGCGAATCCAGCAGGTCATAGACGCGCACCTCGGTCTCAATCCTTCCCGACACATCCGCCGGGCGCCCCTCTTCCAAAACCAGTTTCATCCTATTCCCCTCACAGTCCGAAGCACATCTGAATTCCGCCGAGGAACGTATCCCCGAGCCCGACCGTATACTTCGGCCGCTCGATCAGCCGCGAAGGCACCAGGATGACGTCCTTATATTTCTCCGGATCCGCCTCGATCTTCTCTGCAAATGCCACGCCCACGGGGCTCAGCGGCAGCTCCAGCATCTCCCGCACCTGCGAGATATCCGCCGGCGTCCCGTACGTCGCCCTGGCCGCAGCCATCGTGTGCCCGTAGACCATGCCCTCGCGGATATCGCCCGGCAGCTCGTCGCCCACATAGAGCGCATAATCCTTCGAATGAATCAGCATGCCGAGCCGGATCCCGTTATTCTTCCGGAACGTCCGAAGCCCCTCGATCATGCTGTCAATATCACTTAAATCATGGGCGATCCCGTCACGGCCAAATATCACGTCCGCCTCTTCTTCATTCATCGCCATCATGTCCGCGACCGGGAAGAGCCCATCCATCGCGATCTGGTCCAGCTCCTCGCCGACGATATGTCCGCCCTCCAGGTACCGGATGCCGGACGGATTGGCCTCGTGGTAGCGCCGCATGTTCTCCGCGATGGTCGCCACGCGGTCCCTCAGGTTCTCCGTATCACGGATCGCGTTATAGCCGGAGATCAGCTGGCTCGTGACCTGTGCCGCGTGCTCCTCGATGTAGCGCAGATACTCCTGACGCAGCAGGACCAGGCGGTTGATCGTATTCTCCGCGACGATCAGCCGGTTGGACAGCGGAATCTCGTAGGAGAAATCCCGTCCGTGCACCGTCGCGCCTCTCTGGTACTGCAGGATCCAGTGCGTCTCCGCGTCCTGCATCTCATAATAGTCCGCCGGCGTCGTCAGCGTTCCGTCCAGGGCCACAAGCTTCACCTCATCCCTGGCCATCAGCTTTCTCACCGCAGGCGAGCCGTCGCTCAGATGCACCAGCGCCGGGCAGCCCACCGCCGCACAGGCCAGCACCGCCTGCGCCGCGCTTCCTCCGATTGCCTCATGCGTCGGAAAACGTCCCGGGAGGATCGAAGGATTCTCAAGCATCAGCTCGCCGCCAAGCCCGCGGCTGCTGTAATAGACCAGCGCGACCGCCAGATCCTCCAGCGAATTGACCTCCGCCTTCGGCCTCAGTTCCTTGTAGTCCAGCCCCTCGGGCAGGGCCTCGCACAGAAGCTTCGACAGGTCCTCCGCCCCGGCCTTGCAGACAAGGTCCAGGTCACTGGTATATCCAAAGGCAGGAAGCAGGCCCTTCTCGGTCCTCTCCCGGATTCTCTCCTCCATATGGTCAAGCACCTCACGGTGCAGGCGGTCCATTTTCTCGTAAACAGTCATGCTCTGATCTCCCTCTCTAACTCCTTGATTTGAAGCAACATCTCTATCACAGATTGCCTCGCTCAGCTCTGGCGCACCGTCTCCACGATCTGCGCAGGCGATTCAAGCTGAACCGCTCCCGGCGCGTCGCCGAATCCGTAGCACGCATGCCAGAAAGGCACACCCGCCTCCGCGGCCGCCTCGCAGTCCCCCATCGTGTCCCCGACGTAGACTGCCTCCTCGATACCGTTTCGCCGCATCAGCTCCCGGATATTCTCCCCCTTCGACCTTCCGGTCTCCCCGTGGCAGAGATGATCCGTCACGTACGGCTCCAATCCGTTCTTCTCCATGCACAGCTCAATATAGCCCACCTGGCAGTTGCTCACGATATACACCCGGCAGCCCATCTCCGTCAGCTCGCGAAATGCGTCCCGCAGCCCCGGATATGTCAGATCCTCCGTGGTTCCCCGAAGCACCCTCGCCTCATGCACCCCGCACAGGTCCACGATCCTCCTATGCTCCTCGGTGCTCCTTCCCGGAAACAGGTTCTCGGCAATCACCATCATCGGCTTGCCAAACTGCTCCCGCAGGACATCCGCGGTGATCACAGGCCTCTCGCCGATCGCCTCCTCCACCGCATCGTTATACGCCTCCGCCACAAGCGGCGTCGTATCCCAGATCGTCCCGTCAATATCGAAAATCAGATGCTTCACAGACATATATCACAAAACCTCCAGCCTCCGCACATCCCCCGGGCCCAAAACCCTTCCGGGGGACGTACAACCTCAATATAAAAGATAACAGAATTTCGATAAAGAGTAAACTGTGAATATCAATCAAGAGAGAACGTCGTCCGCCCCGCTTTCCCCTCCCGAAGCCACAAAAACGCCGCTCCCGGTCCCCGGGAGCGGCGCACACCTCTTCTCTTTCCTTCTCTCTTACCCGACCCATACACCGTTCGAGTCAAACTTATAATACTTGCCGTCGATGTAATACGTGTTCGCCCGGTACATCGCCCCGTCCTCTCCGAAATAGTACCACTTGCCGGAGAGCTGCTTCCAGCCCGTCTGCATCACGCCCGACGAATTCATGTAATACCACTTGTTCGAGACCTGTACCCAGCCGGTCTGCATCACGCCCGAAGAATTCATGTAGTAATATTTCCCCGAGACCTTCGTCCAGCCGGTCTGCATCACACCTGACGAATTCATATAGTACCACTTGCCCGAGAGCTGCAGCCAGCCTGTCTGCATCACACCCGAAGAATTCATGTAGTACCACTTATTCGAGATCTTCTGCCAGCCGGTCTGCATCGCGCCCGACGAATTCATGTAGTACCATTTGCCCGAGACCTGCACCCAGCCCGTCTGCATCACACCCGACGCGTTCAGGTAATACCATTTGCCCGAGATCTTCTGCCAGCCTGTCTGCATCACACCCGACGAATTCATGTAATACCACTTGCCGGACACCTGCACCCAGCCCGTCTGCCGGACACCTTTCTTCCAGTAGTACCAGGCAGATCCGACCTGCTCCCAGCCGGTTTTCTCATGCGTGATCGTCTTGCCCGTCTTGCTGTAATTGCTGGTCTGGTGCTTTCCGTCCGCCGACAGGCAGCAAACCGAATACGTGTAGGTCGTCCCGAATTTCGCGGTCTTATCCACGTAAGAGCAGGTTTTGCTGCGTCCGATCGGGACAAATGAACCGGACCCGGTCTTGCGATACACCTCAAACTGGTAGGACTCATCAAAATTATAAGGCTTCTGCCAGGTCACCGTAACGCCCGAGAACGACGATGTCGGGTCATACACGTAAGGCACATAGGCGGTCTGATAGACCGGCAGATTGATCGTAGCCGTCGACACATACGCGACTGCCTCCGGATCATAAGTCTTTGCCGTAATCACCCCCGGTTCGCTCGAAGAGCCGTCTGTGAGCGTGAACCTGGCCTCTGAGTCAGAGATCGTTTCCATCTTCACACAGGAAGGATAAGACCAGTGCAGATAGCAGCCCGTGGCATCATAACCGGCCCAGTCATAATGAACGATCGCCTCCGGCGCGTCGATCTCCGAAAGCCCCGTCGCCTCCGTGCTCAGCGAGATCGTCGCCGGCTCATACCACAGATCCTTCATGTCAAAGAATTCCACACTGTACGTAAGCGTATCCGAGCCGATCCCGACGACGGTCACATCATAGATCTCCCCTGCAGCTATGTCAAAATCCCCGGCCGGCAGGAAGATCAGGCAGTACATGCCACCGTATTTGACGATGCTATAATTCAGGTACCCGTCGCTGTGTTCATTCGTAAATTCCCAACTCTCACCTGTTCCTCGCCGTGAGACCGTTACCTTCAGCTTCGACTGGTCGACATCTCTTGATGTCGAGACGCTCCACGCCATAAACCGGTTAAAGAGCTGCACCGGTGTCTTCTGTGCCGGCCAGACCACCAGATCCGCACTGGAAGAATTGCTCGAATCCATCGCATAGAGAGCCATGTAGGCTCCCACATGGCCAAATCCCGTTTTCCCCATCGACGGATTCAGAATCCATCTGCGGTGTCCCAGCATAGGAAGATTGCTGGGGTCAGAGTCATCCAGATATCCCTCAACGATGCTGGTCGGCAGCGTTCGATAACCCATGCCCAGATTACTGCGGGCGGCTCCGGTCACGCCCATCTGATACAGTGAATAATCCATATTCTCCGGCTGCTTCGGTTCATGAGTCAGTTCATTGTTGACCGCATTGACAAGTGCAGCTGCCTGCGCCTGCTGCTGATATGTCTCATCCACGGTGACATTGGCATCCAGGCCTGCGATATAGCGCACAAAATTCAGCATCGCAAGAGCCTCATTGGTCGTCTTCGCCGACAGCTTGCCAGCCGCATAAGGTGCGGTACGAACCGGCTCCTCATCATACGTCGTATTCCTGCGTTTGACCCCGTTTTTCTCCGCAAATGCGCGGATCTGCTGAATCGTTCTCGTCTGCACCCCGGGGTGAACGGTAGCCGCCTGCGCAGCTCTTCCCCTGACGGCAAATGCCATGGCGAAGAAAAGCACTGTCAAAAGCGCCAGTGTTCGGACTCTCTTCATGACAACTCCTCCTGATTGATGTTTTCTGTCTATATTCCAAATGAATTGGTCATTGATGTCATATTATCATAATTTCCCTTTCCCTTCAATCTTTCAAAGCGGGGAATGCCTCTTCAGGAGGCCGCCTTCGCTTCGCTCCGGCTCGGTCGCGTTGCTCCGCCTCGAATGATCTACCTGCGAGGTCGTGGAGGCCGCCGAATCCTTCGGATTCGTCCGGAGCGCGACCACCTCGCCACCGCATCGCTCCGGCGCGGTCGCGTTGCTCCCCCTCGAATTA
>JAFPYK010000011.1 GCA_017412265.1 Lachnospiraceae bacterium | reverse complement strand
TTCTCATAGCCGGCCTTCTTCTCATCCTCGGTGATCTCCAGATGTTCGAGCTCCGCGATCAGCGAAACGCCCGCGTCCTCGGTCACCAGGACCTTCGCGTAAGACTCCGCTTCCTTCTGGAAATCCTCCGGAGTCATATTGAAGCTCTCCTTCAGGAAGGCCGTGAAATCATCATACTCATAATTCTTCGCCACGGACTGATAATACTCGATGAACTCCTGGATGTAGCGCTGGACCTCTTCCTCGTTCTCCTTCTTCGCCGTGAAGTTCGCGGTCACCGCGTCCCAGGCAGCCGACATGTTCTTGGTCTTGTCCTGCTCTTCATAATAAGTAATCATATCGTTCTTGACCGCTGTGCGCAGCTCGTCGACGGTCTTCGCGTCAAAATACGTCTGCACATTCGCCACGAAATCATCCGTCAGTTCCGGGATGATCTTCTCGCCCGCGATCTTCTCGATCTTGATCTCAAATGTCACAAGCTCGCCGGACAGCTCCGCATTGTTCGGATAAGGATCCGGGAAATTGATATCGAAGGAGAACTCCTCTCCCACACGCTTGCCGATCAGGTTGTCCTCGAAGCCGGGGATGAAGCTGCCGCTTCCCACGTCCTCAAGGGTATAATCATCGGCGGTTCCGCCCTCAAAACGCTCCCCGTTATGAATGCCGGAGAAATCAAAGATGACCGTATCACCCTTCTCTACGACGTCATGATCCGCCTCGCCGTCCGTCGCAAAAGCCTCCAGCAGGTACTGGATCTCTTCCTCAACCATCTCCGCCGTCACGTCGGTCTTCACTGCCTGATAGCTGACCCCCTTGTAAGGGCCGATCGCCACGAATTCATTCTCCGCCACGATCTCCGCCGTTCTCTCGGTCGTGGTCTCGCCGCCGGAGGTCCCTTCTTCTTTTTTCTCATCCTTGTCGGACTTGCCGCAGCCGGTGACCGCAAGCGCAAGCACCAGGAGCAGTACAGCCCAGATACTGAATTTCTTCATTCCAATCATACTCCATTCACACATGAATCTAGATCCCTCACGTCCCGGATGACACATCCGGGGCATGTACCGTACTAGGATATCACAACTTTCCGGAAAAGAAAACCTTTTAAAGAGGAAAATACAGGCCTGATCACAAAATCTTCATAGATTCCTAATTATTTGTCGGGATCTATTGACTTTAAAGAGATAAGATGTATAATCAGTCCTGCAGGTTTAGTTTTGCTAAACTTTGTGTTTAATATTTTTTTCTGACAGTGATAGTAAACTTTTAGTTTGATATCATAGTGACCGATATTCTGACGACTTTCGATGTCTGCCCGCCGGAACCCCCTCCGGGCAGGCTTTTGTGCGGTCAGGCCGCACTCTCTTCGTCAGGGAAAGGATGGCAGGACGAATGGATATTGGCAAGAAGATCCGGGAACTGCGGGTCAGATCGGGCTGACGCAGGAGGAGCTGGCCGACCGGGCCGAGCTCTCGAAGGGGTTCATCTCCCAGGTGGAGCGCAATCTGACCTCACCCTCGATCGCCACGCTCACGGACATCCTCCAGTGCCTCGGGACCGACCTGGAAGGCTTCTTCCGCGACACCTCGGAGGCGCAGATCGTCTTCGGCAGGGAGGATTACTTCGAGAAGGTCGAGGAGGACCTGGGATGCACGATCGAGTGGATCATCCCCAACGCCCAGAAGAATGACATGGAGCCGATCCTGGTGACCCTCGCCCCGGGCGGGCGGACCTACTCCTACGAGCCCCACGAAGGCGAATGCTTCGGCTACGTCCTCTCGGGCACCGTACGGATCGTCTTCGCGACCCGCTCATTTAAGGCCCACAAGGGAGAGTCCTTCTACTACCACTCCGACGAAGACCACTACATCGAAGCCGTTTCCAAGAACGGAGCCCGGATTCTCTGGGTGAGCACACCCCCCTCTTTCTAAGGAGCAGCAACTATGTCTGATAAATTAATCGATCTGATCAATATCTCCAAGTCCTACGACGGCCAGGTCGTCCTGGACGAGATGGATCTCTATATCCGCGACAATGAATTCCTGACCCTCCTGGGTCCCTCCGGCTGCGGCAAGACCACGACCCTGCGCATCATCGGCGGCTTTGAGACCCCCGACACCGGCAAGGTCATCTTCCAGGGCAAGGACATCACGAACCTTCCGCCCAACCAGCGCGACCTCAACACGGTCTTCCAGAAATACGCGCTCTTCACGCACATGACCGTCGAGGAGAACATCGCCTTCGGCCTTCGCATCAAGAAGAAGTCCAGGCAGTACATTAAGGACAAGATCGACTACGCGCTCAAGCTCGTGAACCTGGACGGCTACGGCAAGCGCTCGGTCGATTCCCTCTCGGGCGGCCAGCAGCAGCGGATCGCCATCGCGCGGGCCATCGTCAATGAGCCCAAGCTCCTGCTCCTGGATGAGCCCCTCGGCGCCCTGGACCTGAAGCTTCGCCAGGACATGCAGTACGAACTGATCCGCCTGAAGAACGAGCTGGGCATCACCTTTATCTATGTCACACACGATCAGGAAGAAGCGCTGACCATGTCCGACACCATCGTCGTCATGAACCAGGGCTACATCCAGCAGATCGGCTCTCCCGAAGCGATCTACAACGAGCCAAAGAACGCATTTGTCGCGGACTTCATCGGTGAGAGCAATATCATCGACGGTATCATGATCGAGGACAAACTGGTCCGGATCCTGGGAGCGAAGTTCCCCTGCGTCGACACCGGCTTCGGCACCAACCGCCCGGTGGACGTGGTCATCCGCCCGGAAGACGTGGAGCTCGTGGCGCCCGAAGCAGGCACCATCGCGGGCACCGTCACGTCCCTGATCTTCAAGGGCGTCCACTACGAGATGGATGTCATGGCAAACGGCTATGAATGGCTGGTACACTCCACGAAGATGTTCCCCGTCGGCGAGGCGGTCGGCATCCACGTGGATCCGTTCAACATCCAGATCATGAACAAGCCGGAATCGGAAGACGAGGAGGCTGTGACCATCGATGAATAAGAAACAAAGGCGCGCCTTAAGCCAGCTGATGCTTTCGGGCCCGTACACGGTCTGGATGGCCGGATTCATCGTCATCCCGCTCTTCCTGATCGTCTACTACGGCATGACGACCAAGGCCGGCGCATTTACCTGGGAGAACATCACCGCCATCACCTCCTCGGTGAACTTAAAAGCCCTGTGGCTCTCGGTGGAGCTCTCCTTCATCTGCACCGTCATCTGCCTGGTCCTCTCCTACCCGCTGGCCATGATCCTGGCCAACTCGAAGATGAAGAACTCGAGCCTCACGGCCTTCCTCTTCATCCTTCCCATGTGGATGAACGCCCTGCTGCGTACCCTGGCCTGGCTGACCCTCCTGGAGAACAACGGCGTCATCAACACCGTCCTGAAAGCGATCGGCCTCCCGGCCATTCACATCATCAACACGCCGACGGCCATCGTCTTCGGCATGGTATATAACTACATACCTTTCATGATTCTGCCGATCTACAATGTCCTGGTCAAGCTGGACCGGAACGTGATCAACGCCGCGAGAGACTTAGGCGCCAACGCCGTGCAGACCTTCCTGCGCGTCATCCTGCCCCTGTCCGTGCCCGGCATCATCAGTGGAATCACCATGGTATTCGTGCCCAGCCTGACGACCTTCGCGATCTCAGACATCCTGGGCGGCAGCAAGATCCTTCTCCTCGGCAACATCATCGAGCAGAAGTTCAAAACCGCCAACAACTGGCACGCCGGCTCCGGTCTGTCCCTCGTCCTGATGGTCTTCATCATCATCACGATGGTCGTCTCCAGCCACTATGAGAAAGACGGGGAGAGTGCAAGCGTATGGTAAGATTCGGCAAATTCCTCAAAGGCTTCTACGTAGCCCTGATGGGCATTTTCCTCTACGCGCCCATCCTCACCCTGATCGTGCTCTCCTTCAACGCGAGCAAATCCAGGGCCAAATGGAGCGGCTTCACCTTCAAATGGTACGCGGCCCTCTTCGAGAACGAAGCCATCCTCCAGTCCCTCTGGAACACCATCATCATCGCCCTGGTCTCCTCCCTGGTCGCAACCCTGATCGGGACCATGGCCTCCATCGCGATGAACCGCATGAAGAAACTGCCCCGTCAGGTAATGATGGGCATCACCAATATCCCGATGTTAAATGCGGATATCGTCACCGGTATCTCCCTGATGCTGCTCTTCATCATGACGGACTTTGCGCCGGGCTTCACCAGCGTCCTTCTGGCACACATCACATTTAACATTCCATACGTGATCCTGAGCGTCCTGCCCAAGCTCAAGCAGACCGACCGCAACGTCTTCGAAGCCGCGCAGGACCTGGGCGCAACACCGATCTCCGCATTCATGAAGGTCGTGCTCCCCGACATCTTCCCGGGCATCCTCTCCGGCTTCCTCTTAGCCTTCACGATGTCCCTCGACGATTTTGTGATCACGCACTTTACCAAAGGCGCCGGCGTGGACACCATCTCCACGAAGGTATATACCGAGCTGCGCAAGGGCATCAAGCCCGAGATGTACGCGCTCTCGACGCTCATGTTCGCCGCGGTGCTCATTCTCCTGGTTCTCATCAACCGCCGGAGAGCAACACACGAGCAGACCGTCAACCACTGATTTATGATTATGGAGGGGAAACAATTGAAAAGAATTCTTGCACTCACACTGATCCTTGCCCTGGCCGTTGCCTCGCTTGCCGGCTGCGGCAAGAAATCCGCGGAAAAGGAAAACGTCGTCTATGTCTACAACTGGGGCGAATACATCGATCCCGAGACTCTGGACATGTTCGAAGAAGAGACCGGCATCAAAGTCGTTTACGATGAATTTGAGACCAATGAAATCATGTATCCGAAGGTGGAAGCCGGCGCTGTCGCATACGACGTGATCTGCCCCTCCGACTACATGATCAAGAAGATGATCGACGCGGATCTCCTGCAGGAAATCAACTTCGACAACATCCCGAACATCAAGAACATCGGCGACATCTACAAAGAGATGTCCAACGACTTCGACCCGGGCAACAAGTACTCGGTCCCTTACTGCTGGGGCACTGTAGGCATTCTCTACAACAAGACCATGGTCGACGAGCCGATCACCAGCTGGTCCTCCATCTTCGATGAGAAATACTCCGGCAACATCCTGATGATCGACTCCGTCCGCGACGCGATGGGCGTTGCCCTGAAGTATCTGGGCTACTCCTTAAACTCCACAAATGAGAAGGAGCTCGACGAAGCCAAGGATCTCCTGGTCAAGCAGTATCCCCTCGTGCAGGCCTACGTCGTCGACCAGGTACGCGACAAGATGATCAACAACGAAGCCGCCCTCGGCGTCATCTACTCCGGCGAAGCCATCTACACCGCCCGCGAGAACGAAGACCTCGTCTATGTCGTGCCCGATGAAGGCTCCAACGTCTGGATCGACTCCTGGGTCATCCCGAAGAACGCGCCCAACAAGGAAAATGCCGAGAAGTTCATCGACTTCATGTGCCGTCCCGACATCGCGCTCTTAAACTTCGACTACATCACCTACTCCACGCCGAACACCGCCGCGCAGGAGCTCATCGAAGACGAAGACATCCGCAACAGCAAGGTTGCCTTCCCGGATGACGTGACCCTCCGCCGCTGCGAAGCATTCATCTACCTCGGCGAGGAGATGGACGAACTCTACAACCAGAAATGGGAAGAGGTCAAAGGACAGTAAAAGACATTGCCGAGGAAAAGGGGCGTCTCACGAAAATGTTTCGGGACGCGCTGCCGAGTACCAGCATAGATGGCAGATGCAAAAGAGCCTTCGCACTTTTTCATCCCTCGTCGCACAAGCGCTTCTTGATAAGAAATGAGTGCTGCGAGCGACACATCTGAAGTAACAACAACAGAAGTTCGACAGTCATCGAAGAAGGACGTGCGTGGTAGAGTTCTGCTCTTAACCACGCATGTCCTTTTCAGTTCGCTGCAAAAGCAACTCGTCATACTTCTTCTCTATACTTCCCCTCTTCGACTCCCAGAGCCAGGGAGTATGGCAGGCGAATCCCGGACTAGCACGACGCCGAAAAGAGAAAGATTGCCGGGGACAACTCCCAAGGCAGCGCACAAAATGTTCTCGGGACCGTTACCGAGTGCCGGCACTTGGCGTGGCGAGCGACGCAGCTCCGGGAACGACAAGGAAGTCCGGCGAGAAGCAAAACAGACCGTACGTGCAGTAGAGCTCCGCTCTAAACCGCACGTACGGTCTGTTTTTATCCGCTGTATAGGCTGCGGAGCCGGACTTCTCAATACATTCCCCGCTGCGTCACTCGGCCGCTTACGTGCCGCTTTTTTCCCAGCCATTCCTCCCTCATTCAGTGTCCCCTCTTACGGCACCTTCCGTCTGCGACCCGTAAGCGGTGAGGCGATGTTTTCAGGACCGTTGCCGAGTGCCGGTGCTTAGCGGGTGCGG
>JAFPYK010000088.1 GCA_017412265.1 Lachnospiraceae bacterium | reverse complement strand
GTTGCCGACCGCGCTGTGTACGCTGTAGGCAAAATCGATCGGAGTCGACCCCGCCGGGAGTGTCTTCACATCGCCTGTAGGCGTAAAGCAGTAGACATTCTCTGAGAACAGGTTCAGATCACTCTTGATCAGGTTCAGGAACTCCTGGTTGTCGTCAAGATCTCTCTGCCACTCCAGAATCTGCCTCAGCCAGGCGAGCTTCGCCTCCTCACTGTCGGCGGACTTGCCTTCCGGATTCTCTTTATACTTCCAGTGGGCAGCGATACCGTATTCCGCCGTGCGGTGCATCTCGTAGGTCCGGATCTGGATCTCGAAGGGACGCCCGTCCGAAGAAAGCAGCGTCGTATGCAGCGACTGATACATGTTCGGCTTGGGCATCGCGATATAGTCCTTGAAACGTCCCGGAATCGGCGTATACATCTCGTGGATGATGCCAAGCGCGGCATAGCAGTCCTTCAGATCGTCCACGATGATACGGATCGCAAACTGGTCGTAGATCTGGTCCAGGGTCTTCTGCTTGTTCACCATCTTCTTGTAAATGGAGAACAGATGCTTGACTCTTCCGTCGACGCGGGCTTCGATGCCGGCCTCCGCAAGATGAGACTTCACGTCTTCCAGGATCTGCTCGACGAACTTGGTACGCTCCTGCTCGGAATCCTTCAGTAGCTCGGAGAGCTGACGGTAAATCTCCGGCTCGAGATACTTAAGAGCCAGATCGTCCAGTTCGACCTTGATCTTGGAGATACCGAGCCTTGCTGCGATGGGCGAATAGATGTCCATCGTCTCCCTGGACTTCTCCTTCTGCTTGGCCGGGGACTGATAATCCATCGTCCGCATGTTGTGCAGGCGGTCCGCCAGCTTGATCAGGATGACACGGATGTCCTTCGCCATGGACAGGAACATCTTGCGCAGGTTCTCTGCCTGCACCTCCACCTTGTCCGCGTCGTAATTGAGCTGTGTCAGCTTCGTCACGCCGTCAACCAGGACAGCGACCTCCTCGCCGAACTGCTCCTTCACATCGTCGAAGGTCATAGCGGTATCTTCCACCACGTCGTGCAGAAGGCCCGCGAGAATCGTCTCCTTATCCAGCTCCAGATCTGCCAGAATGATACAGACACAGAGCGGATGGATGATATAAGGCTCGCCGGATTTGCGCTTCTGTCCCTCGTGGGCAGCTTTCGCAACCGCATAGGCTCGGTCCAATGTGGAAAAATCCGTGGACGGATGGTAGGCCCGAATCGCATTCTTCAGTTCTTCATAGAGGGCTTCCGGCGAGGTAAAGTCCGCCGGAGCTTCGAGCTCTCTCTCTACCATGGTATGATCCAGGGCAGTCTGCTCCTTCTTTTCCTCAGTCATGGTGATCTCCTCCCCAGGAATCACTGCTTCCTTACATGAACACACTTCGGTACGCTAGTAAACAGCACCGGACGATATCATCGCCCGGTGTCAATGGTGAGATTATTTGCCGGGATACGAGACGACTGCTTCTACGTCATATCCTTTCAGCTTTTCTCTGCCGTTCAGGCCTGCCAGCTCCAGGAGGAACAGGCACTTGAGAACCTCTCCGCCGAGCTGCTCGACCAGTTTGGCGCCAGCGGCGATCGTGCCGCCGGTGGCGATCAGGTCATCCACCAGGACAACCTTCTGACCGGGCTTGATCGAGTCTTTATGCATCTCGATCGTTGCCGTGCCGTATTCCAGATCATAGGTCATCTCCACGGTCTCACGAGGGAGCTTGCCCTTCTTGCGGATCAGCACGAACGGCTTGTGCATATTATAGGCGATCGGCATGCCGAAGATAAATCCGCGGGACTCCGCGCCGGCAATGACGTCAAAATCAAGGTTCTCCAGTCTCTTCTGCATCTCGTTGACGGCAAGCTGAAGGCCGTCGGCATCCTGAATGACACTGGTGATGTCTCTGAAAATAATCCCGGGTTCCGGAAAATCCGGAATGCTCATAATGTAATCTTCAACTTTCTTCATGGCAGGCAACTCTCCTACGGTTCGTCAGACTATATCACATGCAGATGGGCATACCACTGCAAAATAATACCGTAATATTATAGCAATAAACAGGCCAACGCGCAAGCATAAAGCCTGCGCGCCGGAGGTTTTCCGCGATTTGATGCGGTCTTTGAGATTTTTTCAATCGATGACAGATCTCAGGAACCGAAATTGATCTTCAGCTTCGCGTAGAAGTCTTCCATCGTCATCCTGGCATCCAATGTGTGATATACACGGATGGGCCGGTTGTCTGCGGTAAAATCATAGGTCATGTCCGGGCGGATGCGCGGCGCAGAGATCCAGTCGTAATTGTAGCGCTCTCTCTCATCGAGGAGAACGGTGACAGTCGCCTGATCGCCAAGGCCCCAGGTCTCGCCATGCGGCCAGTGAGGCTTCAGCGTCTTGTTGTTATATGCCACCATGTGCTCGAAGAGATATTTCCCGATCTCGCCGCAGGGACGCACACGCACCTGCAGTTCGGCCAGCGAAACCGCCATCTGCTTATACACGTTGATCGGGACCTGCCACACCTCTGTCTGAGAGGAGAAAAGCACATTCGCAGCGGCGATATCATTGCGAAGATTAAATTCTTTGCAGCCCTCCGGATACATGCCGCCCCCGATCCAGACTACCATCATCCTGGAGCAAATGTCCGGTGCCTTCAGGATCGCACAGCCTATATCGGTGATCGCGCCCTGGCAGCAGACATAGAGCGGACGAGGATCCTCTCTTCTGGCCTCCTGAATAATAAAATCCGCTCCCTCGGATTCAATCAGATCATGCTCGTCTTTCATGGGATACTCAGAACCCATGTAGACAGGCACCTTGCCGGTCAGCCCCATCAGGTCCAGGACCTTCAGGATCTCGTCATAGCTGGCCCTGGCCGTCTTGCCGACCCCGTATTCCTGCGGGTTATCGTTAAAATGCCCCGCCACAATACCGACAACATCATACTTCTCTGTCATCAGATGATGTGCAAGCGCAAACTGGTCATCCGATTCGTTCTTACAGTCCGCATGAACAATCACTCGAAGCTTTTTATTCTGCGGAACCTGATACAGATAATTCTGATGAAAAAAACTCATGAAGTCTTCCTTTCGTGAATTGGTTACAAATGTGCGCCATTGGATGCCAAAAAGGCAGGCCCACGTAAGCAAGCTTACCAGGCTGAATGATCACTTTTGTCGCGACCGAAACAGTCGGCCTTACGTCCTTCTCGCTTCGCTCGAAGTTCCGTTCCTGCTTGAATG
>JAFPYK010000087.1 GCA_017412265.1 Lachnospiraceae bacterium | reverse complement strand
TCCGGATACGGTGGAGTACATCGGCGTGCGCGGCTTCGCCAACAGCTCTGTGACAGAGGTGAACCTGCCGAAGGGGCTGGAGGCAAGGCCTCAGGAAGGAAACGACAACACGATCGAGATGATGACCTTCTACGGGTGCAAATACCTGAAGAAGGTGCGGATCGACGCCGGGAGCATCTACAAGATCGGCTATGAGGGCTTTATGGGATGCTCGTCGCTGGAGACGTTCGACATGACGAAGATCCGGCTGCTGGAGACGCTCTCATTTGCATTTGCATTTGCGAAGGGCTATGACCTGGATCTGACGGAGACGGACCAGCTGGGCTGGGTCTGGGGCATCTTCATGGGCTCCGGCTTATCCTCCGTGACCTTCGGCGATCACACGTTTGAGAGCATCTGGTTTGAGTATTTCCGCAACTGCAAGAACCTGACGAAGGTCGTGCTGACGCCTTATCAGCAGAGAATCGGTACATTTGCTTTCGAATATTGTACGAACCTGACGCAGGACGTGCTCGCGGGCGACAATATCGGTGTGACCCAGATTGAAACGCATTCGTTTGCGTACTGCGGGTTCAAGGAGATCACGATCCCGGAGAGCATGGAGACGATGCTGGGCGGCGCATTTGCCGGCAATCCGCAGCTGGAGACGGTGAACTGGAGAGCTCCCAGGCCGACCTTCGGCGCGGGCAACCTGTTCGCGATGCTGGACGATTCTTCGAACGGCATGTCGGAAACCGGAGACATGGTGTCGATGGGCATGCGGGCGCTCTCCATGCCTTCCAAGAAGGATACGGACGTCACAGCGATCAAGACACTGAACATCTGGAACACGGATTCTCAGGCGGTCAAGAACTTCAACAGCTATTTCTTCGCGGAAGAGCCGTATCTGGAGACGGTTAACATTCATTTGGTCTGGACGGAGATTCCGCACCACGCGTTCTTCGACTGCCCGTCGTTAAAGCATGTGAACCTGGATTACCCGGAGAAGGTGGAGAAGGTGGACTTCAATGCCTTCGGCGCCTCCGGACTCGAAGAGGCTGAGCTTCTGCCCGGTGCGGAGTATGTGCGCCAGGCCTTCATGTGCTGCATGAACCTGAAGAAGGTCACTGTCCCGGACGGCGTGGAGGAGATCGGAGCGAACTGCTTCTATCTGTGCAAGAACCTGAAGAAGGTGGAAGTGGAGAACCCTGCCGGACTGAAGACGGTGCGCATGGAGGCCTTCGGCCAGACCGGCCTGGAAGAGGTCGTGATCATGAAGGGCGTGACCTATGAGAGAGCGGTCTTCCAGCTGTGCCCGAACCTGAAGAAGGTGGTCGTGGAGGACGGAGTCACCGAGCTCGCGCCGCTTCTGCTCGAAGGCGCGCCGAACCTGGAGAAGGCGGCGATCCCGGATTCCGTGAAGATCATCGGCCAGGGCGCGCTGAAGAACTCCGGCAAGAACGCCGGCTTCTATGTCTCAGATCAGGTGACGCTGGTAGAGGATGACGCGTTCGGCTATGACCGCAGCCTCGGCTCGGCCTCGGATGTGCTCCTCGCGGGTGACCCGCAGATCGAACTGTATCACCCGGGCTACAGTGCGACTTCGACAAAATACACAGCTGCATTTGACAAACGTGTCGTGCAGGGCGTCTGGATGCGCGGGGATCACCCGAACTATGAGGCGTACCTGGCGGAGTCAGATCCGGAGCTTGCGCCGGAGACCAGGGAGCTGCCCGCGCAAACTGTGTCGGTCAGCAGCTCGGAGAGATACATCGGTGTCGGGGAAATGCCGGATAAGACCAAGGTGACCGTGGAGGTCGACGGGAAGGCTCTGTCGCAGGATGAATTCGACCTGGTGTTTGA
Source organism: Lachnospiraceae bacterium (assembly GCA_017412265.1). Classification (GTDB taxonomy): domain Bacteria; phylum Bacillota; class Clostridia; order Lachnospirales; family Lachnospiraceae; genus RGIG1588. Next base: position 11,111 of record JAFPYK010000087.1, on the reverse strand, counting down.
CACCGAAGACATGACGACCGGCGAGCGCACCGTGAAGGTGGTCCTGAAGAAGGAGACGGACCAGAAGGTCCTGCTTCGCAATGAGATCACGGCCTGCAATTTCTACACCGAAGAGAAGGCGGGCCCGGTCTGGCAGATCTGTGACCGCGAAGAGTTAAGCTTCCCGATCGAGGTGAGAGCTTATCTGACCCGTGTCTACGGCAACACCCGCTACACGACCGGCCTGGCGGCCATCGAGGCCGTGAAGCGGGAACTGGGAGTCTCGAAATTCCCTGCGATCATCGTCGCGACCGGACAGAATTTCGCGGACGCGCTGGTCGGCAGTTATCTCTCCGCGCAGAAGAAGGCGCCGATCATTCTGATCAATGAGAAGAACAAGGCCCTGATCTGCAGCTATATCCGGGAGAATCTGGCCGCCAACGGAACGCTCTATATCCTCGGCGGAACGAAGGCACTTCCGTGGGAGTGGCTGTATGACACACAGTACTGGCTTCATTACGACTATAAGCGGATCGCGGCCAATACCCGGTATCTGACGGCGATTGAGATCCTGAAGGAAGCCGGCGTAGGCAAGGGCGAGGAAGTCCTGATCTGCACCGGAGAGAACTTCGCTGACAGCCTGTCGGCCGCTTCGACCGGAAAGCCGCTCTTCCTGGTGAAGAACTCGCTGAACGCGAAGCAGAAGGAGATGCTTAAGGAGCTTGCGCAGAAGGGCTGCACCTTCACGATCCTCGGCGGTGAGAAGGCAGTCTCGGCGGAGGTCGAGGCGATGATCCGCGAGGAAGTCGGCGACGCGCTGGCACAGGAGCGTATCTCCGGGAAGACCCGCTATATGACGTCCGCGCTGATCGCGGAGAGGTATTTCCCGAAGGCAGAGAAAATGCTTCTGGTGACCGGCGAGAACTATCCGGACGGGCTCTGCGGAGGCTACCTGGGAATGATCTGCAAAGCGCCGATCGTCCTCACCAAGGAAGGCAAGGAGAGCAGCGCGGCGGAGTACGCAGGGAACCACGGCATCCATTCGGCTTACGTTCTCGGAGGAACGAAGCTGATCTCTGACGAGATGGCGAAGGGGATCGTGGATCTTCCTTCGACGGCCTACATGGAGGAGATCTTCTACAGCAACTAAAGGGTGGAGCAATAAAAAAGGGGCGAGTGAAAAACGAAAGTTTTTCACTCGCCCCTCTGTGATTCGGGGTTATTCTGCCGCGAGGTCTTTCTCCAGGATCTCTCTCGCGTACGCGATGCTTCTTGCGACCGCGCCCTCCTCAAAAGGAACGGAGAGGTTCGCGTGGCGCAGGGTCTCCAGGTAGCTCATCGAGCCGCCGCATTTGCAGAGCTTTAAGTAGTCCGCCCAGGCTTCTTCGGGGTTCTCGGCCCGTTTCTTCTTGAACTCCATCGCGCCCATCGTGGTGAGCGTGTAGTTGATGTAGTAGAAGGGGTAGAGATAGATGTGCAGCTTGTGGTACCAGTAGCCGCCGCGCTGCATGAACTCATCGTCGTCCGCGTATGTGCGCCAGGGCATGTATTTCTCCTCGAGCTTGTGCCACTCGTAGGTGCGCTCCTTCGGGGTCAGATCCGGGTTCGCGTAGCAGATGTGCTGGAACTCGTCGACAGCCACGCCGAAGGGCATGAAGGTGATCGCCTCCTGCAGATGCTGGAAGCGGTACTTGTCCGCGTCCGCGCCGAAGAACCACTCCGCGTAAGGGTAGCAGAACTGCTCCATCGACATGGAGTGGATCTCCGCGATGTCGGTGGACTCGGAATAGTAGTCGGAGATCGGCTGCTCGCGCATCGCCTCGTAGCCCGCGAAGGCGTGGCCGAGCTCGTGGGTGAGCACCTGCATGTCGAAGATGGAGTGATTGAAGCAGGAGAAGACGAAGGGCGCCTTCTTGTCCGGGAGGGCGGTCATGTAGCCCGTGGAGGCCTTGCCCGGCTTGTTCTGGAGGTCGAGCAGGTTGTGGTCGATCATGAAGTCGATGAACTCGCCGGTCTCCGGAGAGAGGTCGTGGTACATCTTCTGCGCGGTGCTGATCATGAAATTGTCATCGCCCGCGGGAACCGCGTTCCCATCGGGGAAGACGCGCTTCTCGTCCCAGACCATGACCCGGTCGAGGCCGAGACGCTTCGCCTGCGCCTCGTAGAGCTTCTCGCAGAGGGGCACCAGCTCGCGGCGCACCTGCTCGCGGAAGGAGGCTACCTCCTCCATGCCGTAATCGGTTCTTCCCTGCTGCATGTAGCCCAGCGGGATGAAGTTGTCAAATCCTAAGTTGCGGCCCATCTCGTTGCGGATCCGGATCAGCTCGTCCCAGATCTCCTCAAGGCGGGGCTCATTGTCATGATAGAAGTCCCTGTAGGCGTTCCAGGCGGCGCGGCGCACCTCGCGGTCCTCGTCTTCAAAATGCTTCTGGAGTCCGTAGAGGTTGCAGGTCTCGCCCATGAAATCGATCGAGCAGCCGGCCATGATCTTCTGATATTCGTCGGTGAGCTGCGCTTCGCGCTGCATCAGAGGGATGTTGGCCTCGCAGAAGCTCTTCTTCTGCAGGTCCAGGCTCACGAAATACTGGCGGCCGAATTCCTCTTCCAGGTCCGCGCGGAAAGGCGAGGCGGAGAACGCCTCGGAGAGCGCGAGCATGGAGGGCATCAGCAGCGGCATATTCTGATTCAGATATTCATTCTCCTTCTCATAGAATTCGTCTCGGGTGTCGATCGTGTGGCGCACCATGACGATGGTCCCCTGAGAATAGAACTCCTTCATCTTCTCGTCGGATTCGAGCAGGACGGCGCGGACCTCCGGGTAGGAGGAAGCGTTCTGTACGCGGGCGGTCCAGTCCGCCAGAAGCTTGCGGGCCTCGTCGAAGTCGGGTCTGGTGTAGGTGAGTTCGTCAAATCTCCAATCTGTCATAGATATCTTCCTTTCTCTCAGAAATGAATTCTGAGACTGTTTCATTCCGAAGATAGATTGTAGCTGATTTCGGGCAAGGATGCAAGGTGTATGTACACAATGGGAAATGTGTGATATAATCAAGCTACAGAAAAAGCAGATGCACAGGGGCGGGAGGGATGAAGAGTGGCCTTCTCGTGAAACAAAAAGGATGGTGAGTAGAAGATGACGAGAATCAAAGTTTATCGAATCCTCCTTCTGATATCGGTTCTGCTGTGCGCATGTGCCCGCGAGACCGGACCGGACCCGGCGGTGACTGTCACATCTTCCGAGGAGGTTTCCTCCGACACCGAACAGACGGAGACAGAAAGCAGCGAATGCCCGTATGAGATACCTGCGGACGCCATTCGCACATCCTTCCGGACACCCGAAGGGCAGCTGCTCGAAGGATGGTATGCGTATAATGCCGGCGGGGAAATCTATGGCTGGAACTGCGAGGAGGCTCTGCGGGAGAAGGGTTTGAAGCTGGACCTTGTGCCTGCGCTTGGGACAGACGGCCATTACGGGTTCATCCGCCCGGGCGAATCCCCAGGCGAGGATCTGCCCAACCTGTATGAAGTCTTCAACTATATGATGCGTCAGGGAGGGCCGCAGAAGCAGAACGTTTACCTGAGCGATGGCGTCACGGTGATTGACTCTTATCAGAGCGGGACAGATCCGGAGGCCGAGGGAATCAACTATGGATTCCGCTATGAGACAACGCCGGAAGGGGAGCCTTACGGAACCTTCGAGATGACGGAGAATGTCCGCGAAGACGGGAAGCAGCTGGATCTCATCCTGTCACACCCCTGGCCGGGAGTTCTTGGGAAATGCGGGCTCATCCGGCAGTCGGAGCTTGGGCAGACATTTGAAACCCGGGAAGCATTTGAACAGTGGCTGAATCAGCAGAGCGGCGAGCGCTGCGTGAAGATCTATGACCGGGACGATGGCAGAACAGTGATCGATCTGCTCCAGTTAAGGCCGGTGAAGGAGATGGAGCAGAAATCTTCGGAGGGCGAGGATCGCCCGCTGCAATACATCCCTATCACCTATAAGAGTGATGACGCGATGCCTGCGGAGGCAGAGAAGACCGGATATCTATCGAATCTGGACTTTCCTGCCGAGGTCGAGGATGAGGCGTCGTTCCGCCGGTGGCTGGATCAGCAGAGCGGTGACCTGTGGATTCCGATCTATGACGGGAAATCCACGGAGATTGTGGATGTATATCACGTTCTGCCGGACGATGCGGTTGTCTGGCGGGAGAAGCCGGAGGGGGACTCCGGAGATGAGAAGATCGGCTGGTATGCGGTTAATGAAAAGGGAGAATACTATGGCAACGCGCCGGCGGACCAGTATCTGCAGAAGGAGGGGATTCATTCGGACGGCCTTGATCTGATGGCGGCCCTGGGCGACCATGGGATCGGGGGATATATGAATCCGCATGAGGACGATCTGGCAAACCTGGATGAGGTGAAGGATTATATGGCCCGGCAGACGGAGGAGCAATACCGGTATCTGTATGACTGCTCCGGCGAGACCGTGGTTGACTGGTGGTACTATCCCGGGCAGGAATAAGGTGAATGGGAATAGAAGGTAAGAGGCCGGGGCCCCCCGGAGATGATCCGGGGTGCCCGGCCTCTTCATCGTTTGACTTTCCCCTGTGCAGATAGTAAACTTAAAACAGATTTTCAGACGTCTGTTTTCGCATATCCGGAGGTTCTTTCGTGAAAGATATGACCCGGGGCAAGCCCTTGCCGCTCATCGTTACATTTGCCATACCGATCGTCTTATCTGCCATCCTGCAGCAGTGCTACAATATGGCGGACAGTATCATCGCGGGCAATTTTGCGGAGAATGGGATGGGTGCCCTGGCGGCGGTGGGGGTCTCCACGCCGATTACGCAGCTGTTCGTCGGGCTGGGCGTGGGCGCAGGCGCGGGCACCGGTGCGGTGATCTCGCAGACCTTCGGCGCGGGGCGCCTGGCGGAGGTGAAGACAACGGTCTATACCGCGCTGATGGCGCTGCTCGTGATGAGCCTTGTTTTGATGGGAGTCGGCGTGGCGTTCTCCCCGGCGCTGGCAACGCTTCTGGGGACGCCCGGCAACATCTATGATAACGCGGTGGTTTACCTGAGCATCTATATGTGGGGCCTGCCGTTCCTCTTCATGTATAATATCGCAAATGCGATCTTCCAGGCGCTGGGGGATTCAAAGAAGCCGCTGTATTTCCTGATCTTTTCCACGGTATTTAATATCGCGCTGGACCTGCTCTTCGTGGCGAAATTCCATTGGGGCGTGGCCTGTGTGGCGTGGGCGACATTCATCGCGCAGGGGTCTGCGGCGGTGCTCGCGGTGAGCGTGCTTCTGAGGAAGACGGCGGCCCTGGCGGGAAAGGTGCCGGTCTATGACGGGCACAAGCTCGCGATGATCGCGAAGGTCGGAATACCGACGATGATCCAGAATGCGATCGTCAATGTGGGCAATCTCTTCGTGTCGCGCCTGGTCAACAGCTACGGCTCGGACTTTATCGCGGGCTATTCCTCCGCGATCAAGATCATGGGCTTCTTCAATATGGTGATTATCTCGGTGGGAAATGCGATCGCGACGTTCACGGGGCAGAATATCGGCGCGGGCAATACCGAGCGGCCGAAGCAGGGATTTCGCATCGCGCTGATGCTGAACTGGTCGTTTGTGACGGTGATTACGGTCGTCACGTATCTGTTCGGGCGGCAGATGATCGGGCTGTTCGCGGACGCGACGGCGACGGAGACGATGTACGCGGCGGGGGTCAATTACCTGCGGGTGGCGGTGCTTGGCAGCTATCTTTTTACGGTGCTGAACGCGTCGGTTTGTGTGTGCCGGGGCTCCGGATATGTGTTTGCGTCGACGTTTATCACGCTGCTGGACCTGATCGTGCGGGTGCTGCTGGCTTATGGGCTGAACGGATGGTTCGGGAGTGACTCGATCGCGCTGTCGGTGGCGATCGGCTGGGGCGTCGGCGCGGCGGTCGGCATGTGCTTCTACCTGAAGGGGACGTGGAAGAAGAAGAGGTTGGTATAGAGCGGCGCGTCCATTCTTTTTCAGGCGCGCCTGAGACGGCTCGAGAAAAAGCACATGACGCCTTCGTAGTCTTGCTAGTCTGGGATTCGCCTTGTCATAGCATGTGAAACGCATCCGGCGTTTCACGTGCTTATGACCAGGTTTTCCGAAGGAAAATCGGCCTGCCGCGAGGCAGGTTTGCGGAACGCTTTTTCCTTGCGTTCCGCAAAGTCTATTCACTGGCTGTGTGATTCGCGGAGGGAAGTGAAGAGCATTTGCATTGACTCCTGGCTCTGTGATTCGCGGAGGGAAGCGTAGGGTTCGTCCAGCGTAGAGTTTGAATATACCCGTCAATTCGCTCATTTATGAAAAACACCTGTATCCTTGAACGTTTTTGTTGTTCGTAGATGCGGGTGTTTTTGTTTTCTGAAGTGATTGGATGTGTGTTCAGGTATTTTTCGGGTGTTTGGGGCAGCCGTATTTTCTGCCCCACCAGGCGGCGATCAGGGGGACGAGGACCGCGGTGAGGATCACGGCGGCTGCGACCTGGGCGGTTGCATTTGCCACGAGGGGATCGAGGGTGGTATCGGCGAGGGCAACGGCTGCGGGCACCGCGACGGCGTTGCCGGCGGTGGCGGAGGCAGCCCAGCCTGCGTAGCCGAGCCTGCGGTTCAGGAAGCGGTCGCAGAGCACCACGAAGGGGCCGCTGATGAAGAGGGTGATGAGGCCCAGGAGGATGCCGGAGAGGCCGCCGAGGAGGACATTTTTCAGGTCAATGCCGGCGCCGAGGACGCAGCCCAGGAAGAAGGTGAGCACCGGGGTTGCGGAGCTGAGGAATTCGGCAAATGTCGGGTCGAGGTTGCCGAGAATCATGCCGATGAGCAGGGGGAGGACCATCGCGAGGATGGATTTGAGGTCGAAGGAGGTCAGGCCGGAGGCGCCGAGGGCGAGCATCGTGAGGAAGGGGCCGTTGCTGACGGCCAGGATGCCGACGGCGGCTGCGTCGACTTCGTCGCCGAGATCCTGCGCAAGCGCATAGTAGAGGCCGCCGTTGGTGCTGGTGACGGCGCAGATGATGGCCAGGGAGGAGATGCCGAAGATGCCCTGCATGCCGAAGCATTTGCCGACCAGGATGCCGAGGGCCGCGCCGATGAGGAATTTGGCGAGCAGAAGCACGCCGCCGCGGCGCAGGACGCGGAGAAGTTCGCGGAGCTTGAGCTGGGCGCCGGCGGTCACGAGGCAGATGCCGAGGACGGTGTAGGTGCCGGCGCTGCCGAAGGTGTACCGGATCAGGGCGGAGTCGAGCCAGGCCGGGAAGAAGGTGTGGATGAGGGAGAGAACCAGCATGGGCACGAGGAGGGTGCCTGCGGGAACTTTTCTGAGGATCTTGGTTATCATAAAGGTGCTCCTTTGGGGCGGTCTCGGATTCTTCTGAGGAAATAGTATCATTTCCGGAAAACGGATGCAAGGCGGATGGGAGGAGGGAATTTGACATTCTCTTCCGTGCAAGGTAAACTGAAGTGTAACAGATGTCCGGGCCTTCGCAGGGGGCCGGACAGGGAAGGGAGGGATCGATCATGCCGAAGAAATGGTACCGTCTGGACACGGCGGCGCTGATCTTTCCTGCGATTGCGCGGCGGGACTGGTGCAATGTGTTCCGGATCTCGGTCGGGCTGTCGGAGGAGGTGGATCCGCAGGTGCTCCAGCAGGCGCTTGACGACCTGCGGCCGCGCTTCCCTTCGTTTTTTGTGACGCTTCGCAAGGGCTTCTTCTGGTATTATCTGGAGGAGAGCGGGCGCCCGGTGCAGGTGCAGCCGGACTATGCGTATCCTCTGACATTTATGAGCAGCCGGGAGCTCAGGCGCAACTGCCTGCGGGTGTTTTATTACCGCAACCGGATCGCGGTGGAGTTCTTCCACGCGCTGGCGGACGGGCGCGGGGGGAGCATCTTCGCGGCGAATCTGGCGGCGCGCTACCTGGAGCGGCGCTACGGGATCGAGGTGCCTGCGGGGGATATCATCCGGGACATCCACGAGGCCCCTCGCCGGGAGGAGCTGGAGGACAGCTTCCTGAAGAATGCGGCCGTGAAGGCGGCCGGGCGGCGTGAGGAGACTGCGTTTCGCCTGCGCGGAAGCAAGGAGGAGAGCGGGTTTAAGCACCTGATTACAGGCGTGGCAGATACGAAGGCGCTGCTGGAGGCCTCGCACCGCTACGGGGTGACAGTCACGTCGTTTCTCGCTGCGCTGATGGCGCAGAGCATCATGGGGATGCAGGACGAGGTCCTTCCGAAGAAGCGGCAGCGGCCGGTGAAGATCACGATTCCGGTGGATCTGCGGCGGCTCTACGGGAGCAAGACGCTGCGCAATTTCACGCTGGTGCTCAATCCGGGGGTGGACCCGCGGTACGGAAGCTATACATTTGCGGAGCTGTGCAGCTCGATTCACCATCAGCTGAAGGCTTACGCGACGCCGCAGAACATGGCGGGCATGATCGCGGCAAATGTGCAGCCGCAGCAGCTGGTGGTCCTGCGGCTGGCGCCGGTATTCCTGAAAAATGTGGTCATGAAGCATGTGTACCTGAGTACCGCGGAGAAGAGCGGATGCCTGAATATCTCGAATCTGGGGAACCTGAAGCTGCCGGAGGAGATGGCGGGCTATGTACAGCGGATGGAGTTTATCATCGGGCCGCAACTGAGCTATCCGAACAACTGCTCGGTGTTAAGCTGCGGGGATAAGACTTATATCAATATGATCCGGAACATCCGGGAGTCGGAGCTGGAGAGGCGCTTCTTCTCCGGGCTGGTGGAGCTGGGTGTGCCGGTGGAGATTGAGAGCAACGGGGGGTAAGAGATGTATTGTGTCAGATGTGGAGTGAAGCTCCAGGAGGGGACGGAGCGGTGTCCGCTGTGCCAGACGCCGGTCTGGAACCCGGAGGAGATTGCGAAGGAGCGGACGTATCCGGAGGATCTGCCGAGTAAGCACAGCGAGTCGGACATCCCCGGGGCCGTGGCATTTACGATCTTATGCGCGATCGCCTCGCTGGTGGTGCTGGTGGTGTGTATGAAGCTCTTCGGGGAGCTTCGCTGGGGCGGCTATGTGATGCTGGGAATCGCGCTGTTTTATGTGCTTGCGATCCTGCCGCGGTGGTTTGTGAAGCCGGCGGCGGAGGTCTTCGTGCCGGTGGATCACGCGGCGGTGCTGCTGTACCTGCTGTATGTCTGCGGGAAGACCGGCGGGCACTGGTTTCTGAGCTTTGCGCTGCCGGTGGTCGGCGCGAGCGCGCTGATTTCGACAGCCCTGGTCTGTTTCCTGAAATATGTGAAGATCAGCAAGCTTTATATCCTGGGCGGCCTTCTCGTGCTGCTCGGCGGATTTACCGTGCTTGTGGAGTTCTTCGAGCACATCAGTTTCGGGACGCAGATGTTTCAGTGGAGCCTGTATTCGCTGACCGGGTTTGCGGCAGCGGGGCTCTTCCTGCTGATTGCGGGGATGATCCCGAAGCTTCACCAGGCGCTTCGCAGAAGGTTCTTCTTTTGAGAGGCGGGGATGCGATGGCAAGGCAGAGACATTTGTTTTTGATTGAGAAGCGGACGATTCCGGTGGGGCACCACAAGATCAAGCTGCTGATCTTAAAGCCGCTGGAGGCCCGCAAGGAGAAGGTCCCGGGAGTTTTGTGGGTCCACGGGGGCGGCTACCAGTCGGGCTCCGCGAAGGACATCTTCGCGACGAGGGCGCTCTCGCTGGTGGTGAAGTTCGGGGTGGTGCTTGTCGCGCCGGACTACCGGCTGTCGAAGAAGCATCCGTACCCGGCGGCGCTGCACGACTGCTACGCCGCGCTGCTGTACCTGAAGGAGCACGCGGAGGAGCTCGGGGTGCGCACGGACCAGATCATGGTCGGCGGGGAGAGCGCGGGCGGCGGGATGGCCGCGGCGCTGTGCATGCTCGCGCATGACCGGGATGAAGTGCGGATCGCGTTTCAGATGCCGCTGTATCCGATGCTGGACGACCGCGACACGCCTTCGTCGGCGGACAATCATGCGCCGAACTGGAACACGAAGCGCAACCACAAGGCGTGGAAGCGGTATCTCCGGGAGGCGTACGGGACGGACCTGGTGCCGGTGTACGCGGCGCCTGCGAGGCGTGAGGATTACTCGGGGCTTCCGCCCTGCTACACGTACGTGGGCGATATCGAGCCGTTTTACTGCGAGACGCTGGACTATGTGAGACATCTTCAGGAGGCCGGCATCCGTGCGGAAATGGACGTCTATCCGGGGTGGTTTCACGCGTATGACATCTTCTTCCCGGCAAAGGCAGAGGTGCGGGCCGCGTTCGAGCGGTTCGAGGAGAGATTCGCCTATGCGGTGGAGCATGATTTTGCTCCTCAGAAGGAAGACACCGGGCCGGAGCTGAGAAATGATGCTGCCGAGGGGGCAGTGCAGATAGAACAAGGAGGAAATGAATCATGAGTGCTGTGGAAAGAGTATGTGAGTTCTTAAACAAGACCGGGACGTATTATCTGGCAACGGTCGAGGGGGACCAGCCGCGGGTGCGTCCGTTCGGGACCGCGCTGCTGTATGAGGGAAAGCTCTACATCCAGACCGGCAAGGTGAAGGACGTATCGAAGCAGCTGGCCGCGAATCCGAAGGCGGAGATCTGCGCATTTGACGGGAACACGTGGCTTCGCGTGGCGGGCGAGCTCGTCAATGACGACCGCCGCGAGGTGAAGAAGGCGATGCTGGATGCGATGCCGAGCCTGCGCGCAATGTACAGCGAGGATGACGATAACACGCAGGTGCTGTACCTGAAGAACGCGAAGGGGACCTTCAGTTCGTTTACAGCGGCGCCGGAGAGCGTGGAGTTCTAAGCGGACGTGAGAATGATATCATGAAGCAGGGGCCTCCCGCATCGGCGGGAGGCCCTTGGTCTGTCTGAGGCCGGAAGGCGTCAGTCCGCAAAATCTTTCGCGTAGTACTTCTGCATGATGGCTGCGACGGAATCTGCGGCGCCGGAGAGGATCACCCGGCAGAGCCCGTTGTCCCAACCGTAGTTGAATTTCGCGTCGGAGGCTTCGCACATCTCACTGCAGAAGAAGGCGGAGATCTGATTGCCCTTCGCCACGGAAGCCGGGATATCCAGAATCACGCAGGAGCG
>JAFPYK010000086.1 GCA_017412265.1 Lachnospiraceae bacterium | reverse complement strand
GTTGAGAAGGTCTTCGGCTCATCCAACATTCCCGATGAAATCCGCGACCGCGACTGGCGCGAGCACCTTCCTGCAGGCGAATAACTTCCGGCCGTAAAGGCCGCACCTCTCCAAGACAACAAATGCACCCGGAGCACGGTGATGAACCGCTCTCGGGTGCATTTTCATTTGATTCATTCGTAAACGGCCTCCCTGAGGCCTCAAGAGAGATGAGCTCCTGGTCAGCCCGACTCCGGCAGCCTCTGCAGCAGCCCCGGCCCGTGCTCCTTCAGCCAATGGTTCCACCGGTCATACTCCGGGAACACCGATCTCACGTGGCGGTAAAACGCCGCAGAATGATTCATCTCCTTCAAGTGGCACAGCTCATGGACCACCACGCTGTCCAGCACCTCCGGAGGCGCCAGCAGAAGCAGGCAGTTGAAATTCAGGTTCCCGGCCGCACTGCAGCTCCCCCACTTCGTCTTCTGCGCACGAACCGTCACTCTCCTGCAGCGGACTCCGAGCATCGGCTCGTAATGAGCGATCCGTTCACGGAAGACCTTCTTGCCCTCCTCCTTCAGGTCCGCCACTTCCTCCGGGCTCAGCTTCCCGGCCTCCAGCGCCTCGGCCCGCGCCCTGGCCACCCGCGACGCATGCGTGATCAGCCATTTGCGGTGCTCGTGCACAAATGCCCGGATCTCGTCATCTGACGCCTGCTGCGGCGCATGCAGGATCACGCCCTGCGGCTTCACCTGCAGGGACAGGGATCTTCGTTTCGACCGGACCACCTTGATCCGGATCCCCATTTCCGTCATTCCGGGCCTCCTTTCCTTCATTTCCCACGAGAAAGGGCAGGCTCGCGCCTGCCCCGTTTCGTCATCTCTGCATCTCTTACATCGTCTCTGTCCGTCTGGGGGTGAAAATCCTCACCAGAAGCCAGACAAAGAAGACCAGCGGCAGGATCCTGAACAGTCCCGCCGTCAAGACCGCTCCGAAGAGCATCAGCATCATCAGCCCGCCGACGAACAGTCCGATGAGCCGGAAGCCCAGGCGGAAGACGCCGCGGAAGATGCCAAACATCAGCCACACAAGAAAGATCATTCCTAACATTGTGATCTCCTCCTTTCAGCTAGGGTCCGCGCACCAGAAGAAGACTTCCATCGCGAACCGGGTCCACGATAAAAGTCTTGCAGTCTCACTTGATACGGGAACCAGCGGTTCCGGCTGACGATTTCAAGATCACCTAAGGGGTGTTCTGCTACTCCCTTTTATCTGTTGAGAGTAAAATACTACCCCCGCGGTAAAATGTCAATCCTCGGATTCTAAATTCTTTCTAAAATCATCTGTGATCTCACGCGGCCCGCGAAGCGCTCTCCCGCCCCAGCGGATTCCATCTTCCCCTGCGGTAATAGATCACATATAACACGAAGAGGAGCAGGTTGTGGCTGATCATGCAGCCCCACGCGGAGACCAGGCCCAGGTGCAGTAGCTGCGTACACACGTACGTCCCCGCGATGCGCACGCACCACATGCCCAGGATATTGAACACGAAAGGCGCGATCGTCTTGCCGGCGCCCTGCAGCATGCCCTCGATCACGATGGACACCCCGTAGAAAGGCTCCGAGCAGGCAACCATCCGCAGCACCGTGCTCCCCAGAAGGATCACCTGCGCGTCACGGCTGAAGATTCCCACCATCTTCGGGGCAAATGCGAAGAGCAGGCTTCCGGAGACGACCATCATGCTCACCTCGCACAGGAGGATCACCCTCGCCAGCTGCTTCATTCTCACGCGGTCCTCCGCCCCGAGCGCGTTGCCCGTGAGCGTGGCCGCCGCGGCCATCATCCCGTAGCCCGGGATATAGAAGGCCGATTCCACCGTATTGGCAATCGTATGCGCCGCCGTGGAGAGCTCGCCCAGCGAATTGATCATCGCCGCGAATGCCACATAGCCGAACGACGTCCCGAAGCGCTGCAGCATGTTCGGGAGGGCCACCTTCAGGCAGGGAAGCAGGATCTCCTTATCCGGCTTCAGCGGAAGCCCCTTCGGAGAGACCAGCGGATGCCTCCACACCGCCGCCGTGATCGCCACGCCGCCGAAGACAAACGAAACCGCGCTCGCGGCCGCCGCGCCGACCACCCCGAGATCCGCGCCCCAGATGTAGCACTCTCTTCCGAGAATCACAACCGTTCTCGGCGCATAGATCAGCAGGAAATTCAAAACCACATTGATCAGGTTCACCCCGATGCCCACACGCATCGGTGTCTTCGTATCCCCGGCCGCGCGCAGCACCGTGCCGAAGATAATCGTCGCGGTCCGCGGAAGCATGGGCAGATACAGGATCAGGAAATACGTCGCAGCAAGCTCCCGGATTTTCGGGTCGACCTGCATCCACACAGGCACCTGCCGGCTGAAGCCCACCGTCAGCCCGGTAAAGAAGATGCCCAGGATCAGCACCGCGAGAACCGCCTGCGCCGAAGCCTCCCTGGCCTTCTCCTTCTTGCCCGCGCCGCAGGCCTGCGAGATAAATGCCAGGAATCCCACGCCGAAGGCCGAGATCGTACTTCCGATCATCCAGTTGACCGTCGTCGTAGCCCCCACAGAAGCCGTCGCCGCCGTCCCGAGCGACCCCACCATCGCAGTGTCGATATACTGGACAGCCGTGCTCATCATCTGCTCCAGCATCGTCGGCCAGGCCAATGCAAAAACAACCGGGAGCAGGCCCCAGTCAAAAAAGCCGCCCCTGCCCTGTCGTTTCATCGTCATATCACAAAAGAATCCCGCTGCGAAACGCACCGGGACAACCTCCTTCTTTCTTTCCCGAAACGATTATAGCCGAAGCCACCCGTGAGGGCAAGAGGGAAAAGAAAACGGCAGGGACCGAAGTCCCTGCCGGATGTTATTCATCATATCTTCTGTGACGAAATGGTCTTCCGCTCACGCCTCAGGCCTTGCACTCCGCCGCTCCCAGCGGCTTGCCCTCGTTGAAATTCCTGGCGTTCTCGAGCGTCTCCGCAGCGATCGACTGCAGCGCCTCCCTCGTGAAGAACGCCTGGTGCGACGTCAGAACCACGTTCGGGAACATCTGAAGTCTCGCCGTGATATCGTTGTTCAGGAAGTCATCCGACCGGTCGGTATAGACGTTCGAGTCCTCGCCCTCGTAGACATCCAGCGCCACCGCGTGGAACTTCCCCTTCTTTAACGCCTCGATCAGGGCCTCCGTGTCGATCAGCCCGCCGCGGGCCGTGTTGACCAGCATCGCGGTATCCTTCATCTTGCGGATCGCATCGGCGTCGATCAGGTGATACGTGCCCTTCTCCCCCATGATCAGCGGAGCGTGCAGCGAGATCAGGTCCGATCTCTCGAACAGCTCGTCCTTCGTCACATAGGTCAGGAGACCTTCCTTCACGAGTGCTTCATTCTCATACGCGTCCCAGGCGATGACCGTCATGCCGAAGCCCTTGCAGATTCTCGCCATGCACTGGCCGATCTTGCCGGTGCCGATGATACCCGCGACCTTGTTGTGCAGGTCAAGGCCGAGCAGTCCGCTCAGCGCGAAGTTGTTATCCTTCACCTTGTTGACCGCCTTGTGCAGCCGCCGGTTTGCCTCCATCAGGATCGAGATGGCGTGCTCCGCCACCGCGTAAGGAGAATAGGCCGGAACACGGGCCACCTTGATGCCGCATTCCTTCGCCGCCTGCAGGTCCACGTTGTTGAATCCGGCGCAGCGAAGCAGGATCAGCTTCACGCCGCCCTCCTTCAGGATCTCCACCGCCTCGCGCGGGCACTCGTCATTGACGAAGATGCACACCGCGTCAAATCCGGCTCCCAGGTTGGCCGTCTCCGGCGTCAGCCGGCAGCGGAAATACTTGATATCACAGTTGTACGTACCGGGACCGCGGTCCTTCGCCAGCTCGCTGAAGTACATCCGGTCATAATCCTTCGTGCCGAAGAACGCGATCTTCAGCAGCTTCGGATTGGTCAGATGGTTGCGCAGCTTCTCATAGAGCAGCCAGCGGATCTTCTCAAGTGCCTCATCCTCGTCCCCGCCTTCCGCGCGAAACTCCAGGACGCTCCCCTTCACCGCGTGAAGCGCCAGGACCTCCAGCACATTGGCCGCATTGGCCGTCTTGTCCCCGCAGGTGATCGTAATCTGCGACTGCATCCCCACACAGGCCTGCGCCAGCACGGCCGCAGGACGTGCATGGATACCCAGTTCATTGCTCACTTCGTACGTCATCGTTTTCATACCGGCATATCTCCTTTGCTCGATTCTGATATCATTATACACATTTTCCCATCAGATTACGAGCCTGCAAATGCATTTCATGAAAATATCATCATCCGTCACGCAGGCATCAAAAGGCCGCCCGGCATCTGCCCGAGGGGGCCGGTCCGGACGGCCTGTATTCACATCTTTACGCCGCGCCTATTCTTCCGTTAATCTGACCGCCATGGTGCTGAGGGCCGCAGCGGTCACGGCGACGCAGGCCAGCACGATATCCAGCCACTCCGGCAGATTCAGCCACCAGGAGACCAGCGAATAAGCCAGATAGGCCGCAGCACTCCAGAAGAACTTCCGGAAGATCTTCCACCCGTAGGCCCGCCGCGCTTCCGATGAAGCCGCGGCCGCCTCCTCAAACATCAGGCCGGTATACCAGTAGATCCGCTCGGTCCGGTAGATGATCCAGGTCAGGAGCGCACACCACACCGTCATGACATTGAGCGACACGAGCGTCTTCACATGCCCGTCCGCCGGCAGCCAGATCACACTGATCATGCCCGCCATCAGAAGAATCGTCAGTGAGAACAGCCCGCGGTAGCTTTTGCGATACTCTTCCATCCTCTCACCTTCTCCTCATCAGGTATGCGCCTTTGGTACACGCACCTCCGAAGACACGATCGCATCCCTCGGGCAGACCAGCGTGCACAGATGACAGCCCACGCAGCGCTTCGGATCCAGGACGGGATGCCCGTCCAGCATCCGGATCGCCTGATGCCCGCCGTCCATACATGAGACATAACAGCGCTCACAGCCCACACAGCGCTCCCGCAGGAACCTCGGATAGATGATAAACGATCGGTCCAGCTCATCGGTCGCCACAACGCCTTCCAGGGCGGTCGATCTCAGATCGTTCACCGACGCGATTCCGCGCTTCTTCAGATAATACACCGTTCCGTCGATCAGGTCGTGCACGATTCGGTTGCCGTACTGCATGACTGCGGTGGTCACCTGGATCGTGTTGGCGCCGAGCGCGATGAATTCCAGCGCGTCCTTCCAGTTCTCGACGCCGCCCATTGCGCTGATGTGACGTCCCTTCAGGTTCGGGTCCTTGCCGAGATCCGCGATAAAGCGCATCGCGATCGGCTTCACTGCTCTCCCCGAATAGCCTCCGACCGACGATAAGAACGAATCGTTATAGGGATCGATATCCACCTCGATCAGGCTCTTGATCGTGTTAATCGCGGCCACGCCGTCCGCCCCGCCGCGAATCGCGGCATCCGCACTCTCCTCGATGTGCGTCACGTTCGGTGTCAGCTTTGCGATCACCGGAAGCTTCGAGTGCTCCTTCACCACCCGGGTGTAGCGCTCCACCAGCTCGGGAATCTGCCCGACGTCACTGCCCGTGTTCTCCGTCGTCATATTCGGACACGAGAAATTCAACTCCAGCGCGTCCGCGCCGCTGTCATTGAGCGCCTCCGCCAGATAGGCCCATTCCTCCTCGTTGCGGCCCATGATCGATACCAGCAGGAATTTGTTCGGGTAATCCGCCTTCAGCCGGCGAAACGTCTCCAGGTTCTCAAGGAGCGGCTGCTCCGAGAGCTGCTCGATGTTCTTAAACCCGATGATCCTGTGGTTATCCCCGTGGATCGCCGAAAACCGCGGAGACGCCTCCTCGATCTTCATCAGGCAGATCGTCTTGAACGCGGCGCCGGCCCAGCCCGTCTGGAATGCGCGCGCACACATGTCATACGTCGACGAAACCACCGAAGACGAGAGCAGGAACGGATTCTCCAGCGGGATCCCGCAGAAATCCGTCTTCAGCACCTCCGGATCAAACTCGATCTTCTCCTCCGGCGCACCGAGCGAGGAGATAATCCGCCGGATCGGCACGTGCACCGGGCACGCCTGCTCGCACCGCCCGTCGCAGTCCGCGCAGACCGCTTCCTTCGGCAGCCGGTTCCTCGCGACCTCCAAATTGTCAAAAAACAGGCTTCTCAGGATCCTGTGCGGCTTCAGCAGTCCGCAGGTGCTCGTACATTTCGCGTGATGACAGAGCAGACAGCCATAGTCCAGCATCTGAATCCTCCTCTCCTATATCCGAACCGGCGCCCCTCAGGCCCGCCGGCCAACGCCGACAGCAGGACCGCTCATGCGCCCCTGAAGCCGACAGATCATCCGTACCCGAAGGCCCGC
>JAFPYK010000085.1 GCA_017412265.1 Lachnospiraceae bacterium | reverse complement strand
TAAACTTCTGGGCGACCTGGTGCCCGCCCTGCCGGGCGGAGATGCCGGACATCCAGAAGCTCTACGAGGAGCTCGCGGAGGAAGGCCGCGACGACGTGGTGATCTTAAGCATCGCCTGCCCGGGGTACGGGTCGGAGCAGGACGAGGACGGTATCCGCAGTTTCCTTGATGAAAACGGCTACACGTACCCGGTCCTGATGGATCCGTCCGGAAAGACGCTGGAGGATTATTATATCTCGGCTTATCCGACGACATTTATGATCGATGCCTCCGGCAATCTCTACGGCTATGTGACCGGAGGGATCACCGGGGACATCATGAGGGATATTATCCGGCAGACGATCGAGGGATGAGCCCGTCCTTCGTCAGTTCATAGACCTGGTCACAGACTTCCCCGAGGAAGCGGCGGTCATGCGAGACGCTGATCACCGCGCCGGGGAAGTCTTTTATGATGCGCCGGATCTCGGGCCCGGAGAGGGGCGAGAAGTTGCGGGTGGGCTCATCCAGGATCAGGACGTCGGCTGCGGTGAGGCTCATGGAGAGCAGAAGGATCTTGGCTTTCTGGCCGCCGGAGAGCTCGGAGATCGGGTGGAGCATCTCGTCCGCGGTGTATTTCATGGACCCTAAGTAGGTGCGGACGCGGGTGACGTCTTCCTTGCTGCCGGAGGGCGCGAGAAAGTCGATCGGGGTCAGGTCTGCGATCAGCAGGTCCTCGTAGTTCTGCGGCATGTAGCAGGCGCGGACGGTCGGATCGGCGAGAAGCCGGTCTGCGATGAGCCTCAGGAGCGTCGTCTTGCCGGCGCCGTTGCGGCCGATGAGGGCGATCTTCTGCGGGCCGCGCACCTTCAGGGCGATGTCTCTTGCGAGGAGTCTCCCGTCCGGGGCCTTCAGCTCCGGGAGCCGAAGGTCGAGCACGGTCTTGCCCGCGGGCATCGGCGCCTGCAGGTCGAAGCGGATCGTGATCGCGGACTCCTGCTCGGGATAGTCGGTCATCTCCTCGTGTTCGCGCTCGTAGCGGCGCTCGAGGGCCTTCACCTTCGCCATGCGGCGCTTTAAGAGAAATCCGCCATGGGGGTCCTGACGTGAGACCGCGGCCTGCTGGTGCTCGACGGTCTGCTCGATGCGCCGGAAGCGCTCCATCGCCTTCTTCTCCTCGCGGCGCTCGCTGCCGGCGAGGCGTGCCTGCTTCTCAAATGCTTCCTCGCGCTCCCTGCGGAAGGTGAGGAAGGGGACGTTGGCCACGGTCGCCCGCGGGAGCGTCTTCCTGCGAAGCTGCTCTAAGAGAACGACGCGGTTCGCGGTTCGCTCGATGAGGGTCTCGTCGTGGGAGATGAAGAGGACAGCCCCGGTAAAGGAGCGGATCTGCTCCTCGAGCCAGAGAAGCATCTCGATGTCGATGTCGTTCGAGGGCTCGTCGAGGAGGAGAATGTCCGGCTGCTGCGCGAGGAGGGCTGCCATCTGGACCTTGATGCGCTCGCCGCCCGAGAGGGTGCCCATCGGCTGGTCCGAGTAGAAGAGGTCCTGCGGAACGCGGAGCCTGGAGCTCGTCCGGGCAATCTCCCCGGGGTCTGCATTTGCAAAGAAATCCTGCAGGTTCAGCCAGTCCCAGACCGGGAGTCCGCGGTCCGCGGCAGGGAGCTCCTGCGGCAGGTAGACGAGCTTCTCCCCGGAGGTCGTGCGGGTGCCCCGGGCGTCGATGTAGTCCTCGACCAGGGCGGGGTCAAAGATCCAGCGCAGGAGGGTGGACTTGCCGTTGCCCTCCTCGCCGATGATGACAACTCGGTCGCCCCTCTGGACAGTCAGGGAGAAATCGTCTAGAATGGTGCGGAGGTCTCCGCGGTGGATGAGTGTGAGATGTCGGATCTGTAACATAGAATACCTCCTGTCGGAGCCGCGGCGCAGATATTCATGCGGCGGTTCCCCGTAGCGGAGTGCACGAAAAAAAGACCCGGCAGATGAACTGTCCCGGATCCGGTTCCGCGCACACCGAATAAGCCCTCTCGGGCTGACTCATGGCTGCTTAACGGAACGGATCATCTCTGGAACATGTCACCACCATCGCACTCTCGTGCGCCTTTCTCGGATCTTCTGAGGACAGTATAGCACGAGGGACGCGGCGCGGTCAAGGCGGATATGGTTGAGTCTTTCCCGCCGGATGTGGTAGAATAGGGGAAGTGACGCGGGCATAGGCCCGCGTGGAAGGAATACAGAGATCAGGATGAAGAAAAGAGCAAGAAAAGAGATGGGTATCGGACTTTGGATCTTGTGGGCGCTTCTTACAGTCGCGCTGGCCGCGGTGCTGGAGCTTGGGAAGCATACGGTTCTCGGGTGGATCCTGGCCGCCGCGGTGATGGGAGGATTTGCCTGGTATCGGCATACGGTCCTTGCCGGTGCGGGAACGGGCGTGAGGATCGCGGCGTGGCTTGCTGTGCTTGCATGCGCGGCGCTGGTGCTTCTCATCAGCCGGCCGCCGGTGCGC
>JAFPYK010000084.1 GCA_017412265.1 Lachnospiraceae bacterium | reverse complement strand
GTCGGCGGTGTCATACTCCAGGTCGAACTCGTCCGGGTGGATCGCGATTCCGTTGACCTTAACCTTCACCTGGCTCTTATCCGGCGCCTCGCCGAGCTCCAGCGTCTTCTGGGTGCTCGTCACTTCCACCGTCATCGCAGGGAGCGGACGGATATCCGAAGGCAGATAGCTGGACTGTGCCGCATATGCCTCGAAGTTCGTGCCCCGGTTCGTCCAGATGCGGTAGACCGAATAATTGTCCAGCGCATCCGTGCCGGACGTCGAGCCGCTCAGCCCCTCATGGTAATACTCGATCACCGGATCGCCCATCAGGAACAGCTCGAACCTCTGCTTCTGCCCGTTGTAGTATGCGAACGTATCATCCTCGATCACCGTGACATTCTTGCCCGCATAGAAGCTCGCGTGGTCGCCGGTGCCCTTGAATGCGGCGACTCCCACTCTCGTCAGAGACTCCGGCACCGAGATCTCCTGCAGGTTCTCCGCGCGCTCGAACAGATAGAACGGCAGCTCCTTCACGCCCTCCTCGATGACAACCTTCTTCAGGTTCCGGTTGAAGGCAAATGCAGACTCCCCGTACTCCGCGCTTCCCGGAAGCACCAGCTCCGTAAAGCCGCAGACCGCAAACGCGCGATCTCCGACTCTCTCCAGAGACTCCGCGTCGTCCAGGCGGAACTCCTTCAGCTTCGGGCATCCCATAAATGCCTGGAGCGGGATCTTCTTCCATGTCGTATGGACATTGACCGTCTCCAGATACGCCTGCATCTCAAAGAAGGTCGGGTTGAATGTCCCGT
The DNA here is from genome assembly GCA_017412265.1 of Lachnospiraceae bacterium. Lineage (GTDB taxonomy): Bacteria > Bacillota > Clostridia > Lachnospirales > Lachnospiraceae > RGIG1588. Next base: position 3,580 of record JAFPYK010000084.1, on the reverse strand, counting down.
CCTCCAGGGCCGCATAGAGATTCAGCGTCTTGATGCCCGTCTGCGTCGACTTGGCAGGGTACGAATCCGCCGCGTTCATGGCCGCCTCGAACTGTCCCAGTCCGCTGTTCGGCATATAAGCCCCGTTGGAGGAATCATCCATGATCGCGAAAAACTGCGTCGTCACCTGCGCGTACTGATATCTGTTGCCGTCATCCGCCGGCCGCGTCCCGAAATACTTTGCGGACTTCCAGTTGACCGTCTCCAGCTGCGGGTTGCCGGCAAATGTGCCGCCGCCCAGGTACATCATGCTCTCCGGGATCGTAATCTCCGTCATCCCGGTATTCGCGAACGCGTAATGCTGAAGCGCCTCCAGCGCGCAGCCCTTCGCGAAGATATCCCCGGTCAGGCTCTTGCAGTTCATAAACGACTCGGTGCCAACCTCGATCTGGTGATCGCTCCAGGTGATCTCCGAGAGGTTTTTACAGCCGCGGAACGCCTCATACGGGATGTGCGCGTAGCCGCCCTCGCCGAAGGTCACCGAAGAGAGCCCGGCGCTTAAGAACGGGCCGAACCCCAGAGACACATACGTACCCGACGAATACAGTCTGGCGTAGTAGTCCTCCGACTTGCTCAGGTCCGCGTGGTATCCCTCCGCGAACGCGCCTGCAAATGCCAGCGACTGAATCATCTCCACCTTCGTCAGATCCATCGTCTCGATGGATTCGCAGCCCAGGAAGCCCATAAAGCCCACCGAGTAGATGCTGTCCGCCTCGATATCCACCTTCGTCAGCTTCTTGCAGTTATAGAAGGTTCCGCATACGATGGTATCCTCGCTGCGCCCCGATTCCCGGAGCTGGGCGTTTCGTACATCCAGCCCCTTCGGAAGGTTGATCTCCGTGATGCTGCTGTCCGCAAATGCCCACATGCCGATATACTCCAGCGAATCCGGCAGCTTCACCGCGCCGATCTTCTGGCATCCGGCAAATGCTGTGGCAAGCACGCAGACCGTACCGTCCTTGACCGTAAGGTCCCCGCTGTATTCCGGGTCCACACGGACCAGACATTTGCCCGCATAGTAGGCCCCGTCCTCGTAGGAATTCCTGACATACTCCGGAATCCCGGCCAGGATCGCGTCCGTATCCGGCAGGCTGTAGCTGTAATCATAGTTCGTGTCAAGCCCGAGATCCGCGATCAGAGAGACGCTCTTGGCCTTGTACCAGGAGAACAGGTTGCCTTCGACCGTTCTCACCGTGTTCGGGAAGGTCAGCTTCCCGATCTTCAGGTCGGAATTCACCGGCCTCACCTCGGTCACGGTCGAGCTTCCGATCTTCTCCGGGATCTCAATCTCCGCGCCGTCGTCACAGGATTCAATCTGTACACGCAGGCCGCCGCCCTCGAGCTTCTCGCAGTTGAGCACGAAATGGTCCGCCGTGTAGGTAAATGAATCGGTGCTGTCGTCGAAGACCGGCTCACCCAGCAGATCCGCGGCGGTCTCGGTTTCCTCAGGAATCTCTTCCGAGACCTTCTCTTCTTCCGTCTTCAGGGCTTCGGTCTCCGCCTCGGCCGTCGTCTCTTCGGCCTCGGCTTTTTCCTCGGCCGCAGTTTCCTTGGTTTCTTCTTCTGTTTCCGTTCCGGCTTCCTCAGAAACCGCCTCGGTCACAATCTCTTCTTCCCTGTCCTCTTCGAGTTCTGTTTCACTCTCCTGAACAGCCTCCGTCTCCACTGTCTCCTCCGAAGACTCTTCCGTCGATGTCTCCGCAGGCACCGTCTCTTCCGAAGGAAGCGTCTCTTCCTCCGTGAGAGTCGTCAGGATCTCTTCTTCTGTCAGGAAAGTTTCCTGTGCAGACTCGCGATGAGCGTCCGCTTCGTCCTCGGATTTGGCCTTCCGTGCAGGACTCACGGTGCTGAGAATCATCGCAAGTATAAGAAGCAGACAGACAAACACCCTCCGTTTTTGCTTCATGGTAATTCCTCCGCGCCGAGCATTTGTGGGACACAGGATGAGAAGCCCTCTCGTGCGGTTTCTCATCTGCGGCCGGCTGCTGCTCAGCATGTGCAGCCGGCTCTCATTTCTCCGTTGTATGGGTACGTTATTGCGGTCGGGCCGCGGCACCGGGTGCCGCAGACGGCTTCTGCCGTTTTATATTTCAGGAAGGGCGGCCGGCGGACCGGCCGGATTCCCTTCGCTTTGAACACTTATTTATATAACTTCTTGACGATCTTCGTCCCGGCTCCGACCCCGAAGATGTCTCTGGCCATATCGTCCGAGATCAGCTTCAGTCTCCGCCTCAGCCCCGGTCTCTTCCTCGGCCTTCTCCTCTATCGGAAAAGCGAGATCACAAGTCTCGGAAGCTTCAGCAGCAGCGGATCCGTCTTGCCGATCCGGTGCACCGGCTCCCACGCGGCCTTCACCGCGCGCTCTTTCTTACAGGCACATACGAACAGTGCCCCCGTCACAAACAGATACAGGTGATAGATATTCCACGCGATCAGCATCGTGTACAAGAACGTCTGCCCCTCCAGGCTCATTTGCACCGAGCGCACCAGCGCCGCCGCCAACACTGCGGAGATGCCCAGATGCGCGAGCAGCATGCTTCCCTTCCAGTCGCTCCTCCCGCTCTTCTCCGTCACCTGGAACTCGGTCTTGCGGATCCCGAAGGTCTCCGAAAGCACCGGGAAGAACAGGAACGGCGTCAGGCAGATCTCGTAGAACATACTCCAGCCGACGCTTCGGGTCCGCCCGGAGAAGAGCGGGATCCCGATCCCCGTCAGGACAAACATCGGAAGCCAGTACATGACCGCCGAGCGCAGATCGCATCGCATCAGCGCGATCCCGAAGAGCGAATACAGAACCGGCGCCGCGATGTAGATCAGCCGCTTCACCGGGAAATACCAGTAGCTCACCGCCATCAGGTAAGACATCCGCTGTGCAAATGTAAGCCCCTTGCACGTCAGGAGCTTCGTCTTGCGCCCCGACTGGATGCAGCCTCTGGCCCAGCGCTTCCTCTGCCGGATCAGCGCGCCCAGGCTCTCCGGCGAGAGCCCCTCCGCCAGCGTCTCCGTCAGCGCCACGCAGCCGTACCCCTTCTTCTGGATCTCGATGCCCGTGGCAAAATCCTCCGTCAGCGTCCCGGTCACGAAGCCGCCCACGTCCACCAGCGCCTGTCTGGAGATCAGCATGTTCGACCCCGCAAGCACCACCGCGCGGATGTGATTTCTCGCCGGCTCGATGCTCTGGTAGAAGAAATCCTGCTCGTTCGGGATCCCTTTCCCGCAGGCAAATGCACTCTGGAACAGGTCCGGGTTGGTAAAACTCTGCGGCGTCTGCACGAACCCGACGCCCTTGCCCATATAAGTCACGGTCTTCTCGAGGAAATCCTCGTGGGGCGCCATGTCCGCGTCAAAGAAAGCGATCAGCGGCGCATGCGTCTTGCGAAGTGCGGCGTTCAGGTTGCCCGCCTTCGCGTTGGTCCGCTTCTTGCGTGCGTAGTATCCGACCCCCAGCTCCTCGGCCAGCGCCTTCATCTTGGAGCGGTCCGCATCGTCCAGGAGCCAGACCTTGACCTCCCCTTCCCAGCGCATCGCCAGGCAGGCCGTC
>JAFPYK010000083.1 GCA_017412265.1 Lachnospiraceae bacterium | reverse complement strand
CCTACCGCTGGCTGAAGATCGGCCCGCTGACGCTTCAGGTGTCGGAGCTGGCCAAGATTGCACTGATCATCCTGCTCGCGGATTTCTTCTCGCGCTATAAGGACGAGATCAATAAGTTCCGCAACCTTGCCTTCGCGACGGTTGTCGCTGCGATCCCGACCTTCCTGATCATGATCCAGACGGACTTATCGTCCAGCGTCGTCATGCTCTTCATTTTCGTCACGATGTTCTATGCGGCGGGCTTAAGCTACAAGATCATCGGCGTCGTGACGGTGGTCGGCGTCCCGGCCTTCGTCGGGCTTCTGTGGTATGTCCAGCAGCCGTGGCAGAAGCTCCTGAGCACCAAACAGCAGGAGAGAATCCTGGGCTTCCTGGACCCGGAGACCTATGCGAAATCCTACATGTACCAGCAGAACCAGTCGGTTGCCGCGATTTCATCCGGCGGCCTCCTGGGGAAATTCCTGGAGCGCGTCAAGCCGATGGCAGGCTTAAGCTCCAAGGTCTATGTCAATGAGAGTGATTTTATCTTCTCTGTGGCGGGAGAGGTGCTGGGATTTCTCGGATGCCTGATCGTGATCCTTCTGCTCGCCGGCGTGATTATCCGGTGCATCATGATCGCAAGAAACGCGAGAGACCGGCTGGGCTTCCTGATGGCTATCGGCATCTCCGCGATGTTTATGTTCCAGTGTTTTGTCAACATCGGCGTGGCGACTTCGCTGCTTCCCAACACAGGTCTGCCGCTGCCGTTCTTAAGCTACGGACTCAGTTCCATGATCAGCTCGATGATCGCGATCGGGCTGATCCTGAATATCGGCTTACAGCAGGAGCGTTAATTCGCCCTGCGGGAAACGGGAGGTTTGCATGAAAATCGGCCTGGTAGCCCACGACGGGAAGAAAAAACTGATGCAGAATTTCTGCATCGCGTACCGCGTGATCCTCAGCAAGCATGTGATCTGCGCCACAGGCACCACGGGGCGGCTGATCGAGGAGGCCACGGGGCTTACGGTGCACAAATATCTCTCCGGACATCTCGGGGGAGAGCAGCAGATGGCTGCCCAGGTGGAGCACGGGGAGCTGGATCTCGTGATATTCCTGCGGGATCCGGACAACAAGCATCCGCATGAGACGGATCTGAAGTCTGTCATCCGCCTGTGCGACCTGTACAATATTCCTCTGGCCACCAACCTGGCTTCTGCGGAAGTGCTTTTGCTGGCATTGGATCAAAATGAAAAGGAAATGGAGAGGTTCTGAGATGAAGAAATCGCTGGCAGCCTGCCTGATGATTCTGTGCCTGGCGATATGCTTCGCCGGCTGCGGAAAGGGCGAGGAGGATTCCTCGCTCCGCATGAAGTTTGACGCCGCGGTGGAAGTGCCGGAGCCGGAGATCGAGACAGAGACCATGATGGCCTCGAAACTGACGGTGTTTGACCCGGATGCGGTGACGGAGCAGTTCCCGGAGGTCTACGCCGCGCTCCTTGCGGATGAGACGACGGGAGAGGCGGTCATCGGGGAGCATGTCTACGACCGGCTGTACCCCGCAAGCATCACCAAGATCTTCACGGCTTATCTGGCTCTGAAGTACGGCAATCTGGACGATACGGTGACCGTCAGCTATGCGGCCTCCCATATCGGTGTTCCCGGGGCACAGCTGTGCAAGCTCAAAGAGGGAGATCAGATCAATCTGCGGAACCTCCTGCAGGTCATGCTCCTGTATTCCGGCAATGATACCGCGATCGCCGTGGCAGAGCATGTCTGCGGCAGCCTGGAGGCCTTCCGTGAGCAGGTCAATGAGGAGGCCAGGCTGCTCGGCTGCGCCGACACGCATCTGGTCAATCCGCACGGGCTTCACGAGGACGACCACTATACGACCGCATATGACATTTACCTGGTGATGCGCGAGCTCCTGCAGAATGAGACCTTCTGCGAGCTGGTCAACTGCGCGAAGGAGACCCTGCACATCACACACGCGGACGGGACGAAGGAAGACCGCGAATTCCTCGCAACCAACCGGTATTTCACGGGAAATGAGAAGTATTCGCAGGTGGCGCTTCCGGAGACGGTGACCCTGATCGGCGGCAAGACCGGCACGACGAGCAAGGCCGGCTACTGCCTGGTGCTCGGCTCCACCGGCAAGGAAACGGGGCATCTTTACATATCCGTGATTCTTCACGCGGCCAACAGTGACAAGCTCTACCGGTATATGAGCGAGCTGCTTGCCGAGGCGGAATAGTTTTTTGCGGTTGATATTCCCCCCGCTTTAGGGTATAATCAAAGCACAACAGAAGTGAATCTGAACGATGATCACAAGGTGACGTTCAAGGAGGATTTTACATTATGATTCAAATCATTTGCGGCGAAAAAGGTAAAGGCAAGACGAAGATTCTGCTGGATCATGTGAGCAAGGCAGTGAAGGAAGCGAACGGCAGCCTGGTCTATCTGGACAAGAGCAATCAGCATATGTTTGAACTGAGCAACCGTGTGCGCCTGATCAACTGTACCGAGTATATGATCTCGAATTCCAGCGAATTCGTCGGATTTATCAGCGGCATTATTTCTCAGGATCATGACCTGGAGACGATCTATCTCGACAGTTTCCTGAAGGTCGCGAAGACCACGAAGGACAACCTCGAGGCAGTGTTAAGGAAGCTTAACGATCTCTCCGAGGCCTTCCACGTGACTATCATTATGAGTGTCTCGATGGACAGAGAGGAACTGCCGGAATTCGTCAGCGACAAGATCCTGGCTGCTTTATAAACTGCGGAAGCGAATGGCGGAAGCCCTCCCCGGCGGGGAGGGCTTTTTTACTGCCCGGGGCAGAGAGGGCTTTTTTGTGAAATACCCCTTTAAAAACGAATCCCTTAAAGGTATAATAAAAGTTGGTTTATTATGGGTTTCCCCAAGATCAGGAGGTGAGAGACATGGCGGACGGAAGCAGAAGAGAAGCCGGAGACAATGTTGTCCGTTACCGCAGGCCGATTCGTATCAACATCGGTCTGATTGTCTTTCTTCTGATCTTTATCTATATGCTGGTGAATATCGGGCTCTATCTGAGCCGTGAGACCATCGCGATCTATGAGGTCAACAAGATGAGCATCGCCGATGACAACACGGTGCAGGGACTGGTGCTGAGGGATGAGACGGTGTACACCGCGGCCCGTGCCGGCTATGTGAATTTCCTCTATCAGGAGGGCAGCCAGGTCTACAAGAATTCGCCGGTTTATACGGTGGATGAGAGCGGATCGGTTTACCGGATGCTCGCGGCCTCGGAGGGCTCGGTGGAGCTGTCCGGGAACGATATCGACAAGGTGCGGTCGAGCATCAAGTCATTTGTGAGTGCTTACTCTCCGGATCACTATGACAGGGTGACCACGCTTCAGTATTCGCTCAGCAGTGATATCATGGATATCACCAACACCGCCATGATGAACCGCCTGGACGAGATCCTGAAGGATGAGGCGGTCACGACTGTGTTCTCGCAGATCCGCTCGGTCTCGTCGGGGATCATTTCCTATACGCTGGACGGGATGGAGGGCCTGAAGCTGGAGGACCTGACCGCGGCGGATTTTGATACCGCTGGATACGCGGACAAGGTGCGCAATACGAGGAAGGCCGAGCTGGTCGGCAACGAGGATCCGGTCTACAAACTCTCCAAGAGTGAGAACTGGCAGATCGTGCTTCCACTCACCAAGGAGCAGGAGAGCCGGCTTGCCGACGTGTCGACGGTGCCGATCACATTTGTCAAGGATCACATCGATACGAGGGCTTCTGTGGAACTTACGCAGATCGAGGACAAGCCATATGCCGTCCTGTCGCTGAGCCGTTTTATGGTCCGCTATGTCAATGACCGGTATCTGGATGTCGAGCTTCATCTCAACCAGGTGACGGGACTGAAGATCCCGGTGACGGCGCTGACGACCAAGGACTTTTATGTGGTGCCCAATGACTATTACGTGATCGATCCGAATACGGAGAAGACCGGCGTGATGGTTCAGGAATATAACGAAGAAACCAAGAGCATGGAGAAGACCTTCCGGAATGTGGACATCTACATGAAGGATGATGAGAACTTCTACATCGCCGCACCGGTGCTGGAGGGCGGAACCGTCCTTCTTCCCGCAGAGGGCGCAGAGACCGCCGAGCCGTTTGTGCTGAGCGAGCGGGCGCCGCTGACCGGTGTCTATAATGTCAACAAGGGATATTACGTCTTCCGGCAGGTGGAGATTCTCTACCAGAACGAGGAGTATTGCATTGTCGCGGAGAATACGCCTTACGGCCTCTCTGCGTACGATCATATCGTCGCGGACGCGACGGGAGCCGTGGAAGACGCGGTCATCTATTAAGGGGGATTCCTGTGGAACAGGATAGAGGCGGCGGAGAGATCGCTCTTCGCCTGAATGAAGTGAGAGAGAACATCCGCAAGGCCTGTGAGCGTGTCGGGCGGGACCCGGGGAGCGTGACGCTGGTCGCAGTCAGCAAGACCAAGCCGGTTTCCATGATGCGGGAAGCGATGGCCTGCGGGCAGAAGGATTTCGGGGAGAATTATCCCCAGGAATTCCGTGATAAGGCGAAGGAGCTTCAGGGAGAGGATATCAGGCTGCACCTGATCGGCCACCTGCAGCGCAATAAGGTCAAATACGTGATCGGTGACGCCTGCCTGATCCACGCGGTGGATTCGGTGCGGCTGGCGGAGCAGATCGAGGCCGAGGCGGAGAAACGCGGGCTGGACTGCGATATCCTGCTGGAGGTCAATGTCGCGGGCGAGGAGTCGAAATTCGGCGTCGCGCCGGAGGATACCGAGGCGCTTGCACGAGAGATCGCGAAGCTTCCGCACGTGCATATCCGCGGCCTGATGACCATCGCGCCTTACGTCGCCGACCCGGAGGAGAACCGGGTGCATTTCCGAAATCTTCGGGCTTTAGCGGTTGACATCGATGGTAAAAACATCGATAATATTTCTATGAATGAGCTGTCCATGGGCATGACCGGCGACTATGAAACCGCCGTGGAGGAGGGCGCCACGCTTGTGCGCGTCGGGACAGGCATCTTTGGGGCAAGAGATTACTCCGCGTGAGCGGCAGGATCGATAGATTACATGTTTTAGGGAGACGATT
>JAFPYK010000082.1 GCA_017412265.1 Lachnospiraceae bacterium | reverse complement strand
TATGCTTCGGACATGCGTCAACACACAGGCCGCATCCCTTGCACTCATCCGTCCTGAAAGTCAGTTTTGCCATGATTCCCTCCTAAACCGGAGCGCAGCGACGTGTTCGCGAGCGGAAAAAGCGAAGGCTTTTTCCGTGATGCGATCCGGGACGTTTGCGGCGCTCCGACGCAAACTCCCGATGGTAAGGAAGCGCATCAGCGATTCCGTCCATCGCCCTCCTAAACCGGAGCGCAGCGACGTGTTCGCGTCCATTGCCCTCCAAAGCCGGAACCGCACAGGCGATTCCGTATCATCAGCATCACACAGGTCTCTTCTGCAGATGCATGGAAAACAGGTTCTCCACCTTGCCCTCCAGCTCGCCGGCAACCCCCTCCTCCGCGGTCGTCAGCACGATCGGGAGCCCCGAAAGTCTCGAGATCTCCTGCGCGTACGCCTCGGATGAGAGAACATCCTCCGCCGTCGTCTGGGCGCCAAGGTTCGAGTTGTGGATAATCCCCGTGAACTTCAGCGAGGCAGCCGCCTCGATCTCCCGCATGACCTCGATCGTCGAAGCCGCGTCCGGCGTCAGCGGACGGTACCGGTTGATGACCAGGAACATGTCGTAGTTGTTCTCCTCACGGATGGCGGGCGAGAGCCTCCCCAGCGCATACGCGCCGCGGTCATCTCCTCCCACGTCAACGACACTGACCAGGTCCTTATCATCGACAATCGCGTACATTTCCTGCGGGAGCGCAGGGATGTCCAGGTTCGTATTCGCGTACTCCGAGACAATCAGCCGGATGCCCGCTGCCGCAAGCTCCTCGCTGCTGTCCTTCGTGCGGAAATAAGGATTGACAATATCCAGATCCGCGATCGCAACCTTCGGAAACCGGCGCTTTATGTCAAATGCCATATTCACGGCGATGTTCGTCTTGCCGCTGCCATAGTGCCCGCAGATCAGGGTGATTCTCTTATAATTCATGGCGGATAATCTTGCCGCTCGTCGTCTTCGGAAGCTCCTTCTTGAACACGACGATACGCGGATACTTATAAGGCGCCGTATGCTTCTTGACGTAGTTCTGGATCTCCTTGACGAGCTCCTCGCTCGGCTCCTTCCCGGGCACCAGGACGATGCTCGCCTTCACGACCTGGCCGCGGACATCGTCCTTGGCCGCGCTCACGCCGCACTCCAGGATATAAGGCAGCTCCATCAGGACGCTCTCGATCTCGAACGGTCCGATCCGGTAGCCGGACGACTTGATGACGTCGTCCTTTCTGCCGACATACCAGAAGAAGCCGTCCTCATCTCTCCACGCAAGATCGCCGGTGTGATACCAGCCCTTCTTCCAGGTCGCCTTCGTCTCCTCATCGTTGTTGTAATAGCAGACCGCAAGGCCCATCGGGATGCCCTTCTTGATGTTGATGCAGATCTCGCCCTCTTCACCGGAAGCGACCGGCTTGCCGTCGTCATCCAGAAGCTCAACCTGATAGATCGGCGCAGGCTTGCCCATCGAACCGATCTTATGAGGCGCACCGACCATATTGCCGATGATCATGCCGGACTCGGACTGGCCGAAGCCCTCCATGATACGCAGTCCCGTCGCCTTCTCGAACTGGCGGTAAACCTCCGGGTTCAGCGCCTCGCCCGCGGTCGTCATATGCTGCACCGACGAGAAATCGTACTGCGAGATATCCTGCTTGATCATCATGCGCAGCATCGTCGGCGGCGCACAGAAGCTCGTGATATGATACTTCGCGAACATCGGAAGGATCTTCGCGGCGTCGAAACGGTCGAAATCGTAGACGAAGATGGCGCCCTCCGCCAGCCACTGGCCCCAGAGCTTGCCCCAGGCCGCCTTCGCCCAGCCCGTATCCGAGATGGTGAAATGCAGTCCGTTCGGGTCCACCGTCTGCCAGTACTTCGCGGTGTGGAAATGTCCCAGCGGATACTTGTAGTTGTGCGCGGCGATCTTCGGATATCCGGACGTGCCGGAAGTGAAATACATCAGCATCAGGTCGTCGCCGCCCGGAGACAGGTCCGTCCTGCGGTAGCGCGAGCTGTACATCTGATACTCGTCGTCGAAGTTTCTCCAGCCCTCGCGCTCGCCGTTGACGATGATCATATTGCGCAGGCAGTGACATTTCTCCTGCGCCAGCTCCACCTGGTGTGCGGAATCGCCGTCCGCCGTACAGAGGATCGAGGTGATCCCCGCCGCGCGGAACCGGTACTCCAGATCGTGATCCAGCAGCTGGTTCGTCGCCGGAATCGCGATCGCGCCCAGCTTCACCAGGCCCATCATCGCATACCAGAACTGGTAGTGGCGCTTGAGGATCAGCATCACGCGGTCACCCTTCTTGATGCCCAGAGATTTGAAATAGTTCGCGCACCGCGCGGACTCCTTCTTCACATTCTCAAACGTGATCCGCCGCTCCGTGCCGTCCTCCGACACATGCAGCATCGCGAGCTTCTCCGGCTCCCTCTTGGCCAGCTCATCCACCAGGTCAAAGGCGAAGTTGAACTTGTCCACATTCTTGAAATTGATCGAAAGCGGCGTGCCCTTCTCGTTCTCCTTCACATCGATGTACTGGTGCCAGATGCGGTCCTTGTCGTCCCGCACCTTGAAGGCCTCTTCCTCGATGATCTCGGTGTTCGTCAGCTCCGGAATCGGTTCGCCCGCCGGATTCAGGACGATCGCGTAGAAGATACAGTCGCTCCCGCCCACGGCGATCATCCCGTGAGGCGTGCCCGAATCATAATAGATGCTGTCGCCCGGGCCCAGAATCTCACTGTGCTGGCCGATCTGCACCTTCAGATGTCCCTCGATGACGATATCGCACTCCTGGCCGTCATGCTTGGTCAGGTCAATCGGCCTGGCCTGCGCAGACTCATCATAGATGCTGCGCACATACAGCGGCTCCGCGATACGGTTCTGGAACGCATAGGCAAGGTTGTAATACGTCATGCCGTGCGCCTTCGAGATCTTCTGTCCGCCGCCGGCTCTGGTCAGCGTGTAGGACCGCAGCACCGGGCTGTAGCCTTCCAGAATATCCGTAATCGTGACATTCAGGGCGAGCGCGCACCGGTAAATGAACGTGAAGTTCAGATCCCTCCTGCCGCTCTCGCAAGCCAGGTACTCCTCCACCGTGCTGTCCGTCGCACGGGCCATCTCTTCGGGTGTTTTATTTTCCAGTTCTCTTAATTCCCGGATACGTCCGGAAATCTCCTGAATCTTAAAATCCAGTTCCTGTTCCATACCATGCCCACCTTCAGCAGTTTTCTGTAGGAAGAGCGCAGCCCCCGTTTTTTACAGAGGCGGCTCTATAAAGCCACATTTTAGCACAATTATTTCTTAAGATAAAGAAGAAATTAGGCAAAACGTGATATTTACATGCATGAAAAATGCATTTTTATGCCGTTTTAAAGCTGGCTGCGCTGAATCTTTCCGCTGATGGTCTTCGGCAGGGAATCACGGAATTCCACGATTCTCGGATATTTATAAGGGGCCGTGTGGGATTTGACATAATTCTGGATCTCCTTCTTCAGCTCCTCGGTACCCTCCGTACCCTTCACCAGCACGACGCTCGCCTTCACCACCTGGCCTCTGACCGGGTCCGGCTCAGGGCTCACGCCGCACTCCAGAACATAAGGCAGCTCCATGATGACGCTCTCGATCTCAAACGGTCCGATCCGGTAGCCGGAAGACTTGATGACGTCATCCACCCGGCCGATGTACCAGAGGAACCCGTCCTCATCGCGCCACGCCTGGTCTCTCGTGTGATACCAGCCGTCATGCCAGACTTCCTTCGTGGCTTCCTCGTCCCCGTAGTAGCCCTGGAAGAGGCCGCACGGGATGCCCTTGTCGGTCCGGATCACGATCTCGCCCGGCTCGCCGTCCTCGACGAAGTTGCCCTCTTCATCCATGAGCTCCACCTCATAGAGCGGCGAAGGCTTGCCCATCGAACCCAGCTTGTGCGTGCCGCCCAGCAGGTTGCCGATACTCATCGTCGTCTCGGTCTGGCCGAAGCCCTCCATGATCTGCAGGCCGGTCGCCTTCTCAAACTGCAGATAGACCTCCGGGTTGAGCGCCTCGCCGGCCGTCGTCATATGCTCGATCGAAGACAGATCGTACTTCGACAGATCTTCCTTGATCAGCATGCGCAGGATCGTCGGCGGCGCACAGAACGTCGTGATGTGATACTTCGCGAACATCGGCAGGATCTCATCCGCGTGGAAGCGGTCGAAATCATACGTGAACACTGCGCCCTCGCACAGCCACTGGCCGTAGAGCTTGCCCCACAGAGCCTTGCCCCAGCCGGTATCCGAGATGGTGAAATGCAGTCCGTCATCATTGACGCCGTGCCAGTACTTCGCCGTGATGTAATGGCCCAGAGGATACTTGTACGAATGAGCCGCGATCTTCGGATAGCCCGTCGTGCCCGACGAGAAGAACATCACCATCGTGTCATCACCGCACGGAGAATCCGCCGTCCGGTAATAATGCGCGCTGAACTGGTCGATCTCGCTCATATAATCATGCCAGCCGTCTCTCTGTCCGCCGACCAGGATCTTGATCTCCAGGCTCGGGCAGTCCTTCTCGCACAGCTCCACCTGATTCGGCACATCATCCTCGGTCGTCGCCACGATCGCCTTGACCCCGGCCTTGTTAAACCGATACTCAAAATCATGCGCCTGCAGCTGGCTCGTCGCAGGAATCGCGATCGCACCCAGCTTGTGAAGGCCCACAATCGCGTGCCAGAACTGGTAGTGGCGCTTCAGGACC
>JAFPYK010000081.1 GCA_017412265.1 Lachnospiraceae bacterium | reverse complement strand
GCCCGCCCTCTCTGACAAGCTCCGGCATCTTCCGGAAGAAATCCCGGTACAGACGGACAAGCTCCGGCTTCGTCTGCGCACCGCGCAGCACCGGGAAGTCCGTGATCACTTCGTCAAATAAATGTTCGTGCGTAAAGTCCCGGAAATCCCGGCGGACCAGGTGAGCGAACAGCCCCGCGTTCTTCAGATTCCCTTCCGCCGCGCGGATCGCCTCGCCGTTCACGTCCAGCCCGTAGAGCGTGTCCGCCCCCAGCGCCTTCATCCGCTCCACGAGAAGCACCCCGCTCCCGCACATCGGGTCCAGCACGCGGGCCCCCTCCTTCAGGAACGGCCTCGCCACGTCGGCCACCATCGCCGCGTTGAGCGGTGCCAGTGAAGACGACGTCGCCGCCCGGCGGTACGTAAACCGCGGATCCGGAAGGTTCATAAACTTCACCAACACGTTCCACGTCCCCGCGGAATTGGCCACCAGCCGCAGCTCCACCTCGTAATCCGAGGGCCGGCTGATCCAGTCCCCGTTCGAGAGCGTCGTGAGCCTCCCGGCGAATTCTCTGGCAAATGTCCTCGCCTCGTCCTTCTTCTCTTCCCGCGTCCGCAGGTCCGCCCGGAAGGCATACGGCGGCTCCCCCTCCAGATATTTCCGCGCCAGTGCAGGCAGCCCGCTCTTCGCGAGCGCCTCCGCGGCCTCCTCCGGCCCGTCCGGAACCGTCGGGCATCCGGGCACCGGGAACAGGGTCTCCGAGAAGGTCCGCACCGCGTAGATCTCCTTCAGATGTGCAGGATCCGCGATCACCCCGGCGGTAAATGTCTTCGCCGGGATCCCACGCTCCTCCAGGGCCTTCCGCACCTCTTCCGTATAATTCCGGTTCGTGAGAAGCAGCACATGCGCGTCCTCATCCATCCCGCGGAAACGGTGATTCCTCCCGCGCTCCGCGTCTCCGATCAGATTGTTCAGGGCCAGAAGCTCCGCGTCCCGGTGCTTCTTTTCCTCCGCCGGCACTTCTCTCTGCGCGAGCTCGTCCCGAAGATCTCTCAGCTCCGGCAGCACCTCGGTGCAGTTGAGCTTGCGCATTGCCTCCGGGTAAGCGCTTCGCACGAACAGGGTCTCTTCCCTCCGGTACGCCTCATAGAGCGGCCGCAGGCTCTCCTGCCTTGCCAGCGCCCCCAGCACACCGGCCGCGTTCTTGCGCGTCTTCGCATCCTCCGACGAGAGGCACTTCTCCACCGGCCCCAGGTCACCCTGTAGGAGCCGAAGCACATAGCTTCTCTGCCCCGGCGTCTTAAGCTCCGCCTTCAGCAGGCTGAGCGTGCTTCGCAGCTCTTTCCCTTCGCGAAGCTGATTTATCAGTTCTTCGATCGACATCATTGGTTCCTTATCCATGAGCGGACTGCCGCCTCTTACAGCTTCATCGTCAGGCTGATCCGCTTCTTCTTCAGGTCAACGCCCAGCACCTTCACTTCCACGACATCGCCGACGCTCACAACCTCCAGCGGATGCTTGATGAACTTGTCAGTCATCGCGGAGATGTGCACCAGGCCGTCCTGATGCACGCCGATATCGACAAATGCGCCGAAATCGATGACATTTCGCACGGTTCCCTTTAGGATCATGCCTTCCTTTAAGTCCTTCATCTCCAGCACATCGGTGCGCAGAATCGGCTGCGGCATGTCCTCTCTGGGATCCCGGCCGGGCTT
>JAFPYK010000080.1 GCA_017412265.1 Lachnospiraceae bacterium | reverse complement strand
CCTGGAAATTCATCGAATCAAATGCCTGCTGAACCAGACCCAGGATCTCATCTCCCAGATGGTTGTTGTCTTGATAACTCATGGATTCCTTCCTCTCTCCGGATCATCTCCGGACAGATCTGTGCTTCCATTATAACGGATAAGGTGCCTTTCTGGCTACCCCGGTTTTCCGATATTCCATCACCTGCTCCAGGGATTTCACGCCCGTGGTCGCTCCCAGCGACTGCACACAGATCGCCGCGCACGCCGTGGCGATCTCCATCGCCTCGTGCAGCTCGATCCCGTGAATCAGCGAAGAGACAAAGCCCGCCAGGAAATTATCTCCCGCGCCGGTACCGTCCACCGCCTGGATGTCATATGCCGGGACCGCGAAGCACTCCCGGTTGTTCTTCACGATGCAGCCCTGCGGGCCGACCTTGATGATGACATTCTTCACCCCGTAAGCGAGGAGCTTGTCCGCCATCTTCACATAATCTGTCTCGCCGGTATAGAAAGCCGCCTCGGTCTCGTTCGGGAAGACATAGTCGATGTACGGAAGTGCCTCCTTGATGTCCTCCAGCGTCAGCTGGTCACAGTTGGCGATCTTGAAATCCGCGATCAGGACTGCACCGGCCGCCTTCACGGCCTTCGCCAGGCGCACGATATTCTCCACCTTGTGGAAAGGCGCGCGGAAGAGGCTCGCGATGGTCACCACCTTCGCCCCCTCGAAGATCGTCTCATCCGGCGTGAAGAAAGGAACCAAATGCGCCGGCGTGTTCACGGAGCGCCTCTCTCCCTTCTGGTCCACGATCAGGTTCGTGATCGGCGTGCGCCCGTCCTCACTCCAGACGACCTCCGACAGATCCACCCCGTTGTTCGCGAGAAGGTCTCTCACGATTCCGCCGGCCAGGTCCTTGCCGAGGCCGCAGTGAATCTTCACCGAGTGGCCCAGCTTCGCGATGGTGATGGACTCATTGACCGCGTCGCCGCCCGGAATGATAGAAACCGAATCCGCCATATAGACCGAACCGTTCTTCGGTGTCGTATTCCATCCCTTTAAGATACAGTCAAGCAAGGCCTGCCCGACCACGATCACTTCCGCGTTCTGACTCATCTTCTTATTCTCCTTCCGTCTGCTGCTGTCCTGATAAAAGAAGGCGAGGAATTCGCAAGCCGAACCCTCGCCTGATTCATCTCACCTGCCGGCTTGTTCTTTCGAATGGCCGCTTAGCTTCTGTTCTTTAAGAAATCCGGAATCTGGATCTCGGAAGCAGGCTCCTGGTTTCTTACAGGAGTATTGAAGCTCGGTGTATTGTACTGTCTCTGATTGCCGCCGAAGTTGTTGTTCAGGAAATTGTTCTTCTTCGGAGCGGTCTTCTTGCCGCCGGACGTGCTCTCATGCAGGCCGGTCGCGATGACGGTGATGCTGCAGGCATCCTGCATGCTCTCATCGTACATGGCACCGAAGATGATGTTCGCGTCCTCACCGGCCAGCTCTTCCACATAGGAAGCCGCCTCATTCGCCTCGATCAGGCTGATGTCGCCGGAGATGTTGATGATGACGTGGGAAGCGCCCTCGATCGTCGTCTCAAGCAGCGGGCTGGTAGTAGCCTGCTTCACAGCATCCAGGCACTTCTCCTCGCCGGTGCCGGAGCCGATACCGATGTGGGCCACGCCCTTGTCCTTCATGACCGTCTGGACATCTGCGAAGTCCAGGTTGATCAGGCCGGGCACATTGATCAGGTCGGTGATGCCCTGTACGCCCTGCTGCAGGACTTCGTCCGCCTTCTTCAGGGCTTCCGGCATCGTCGTCTTGCGGTCGACGATCTCTAACAGACGGTCGTTCGGGATGACAATCAGCGTATCGACGTTCTCGCGCAGATCCTCAATGCCGGAGAGCGCGTTGGTCATGCGCTGCTTCGCCTCGAAACGGAAAGGCTTCGTGACGATACCGATCGTTAAGATGCCGAGATTCTTGGAGATGCCGGCAATGATCGGGGCCGCGCCGGTACCGGTGCCGCCGCCCATACCACAGGTGACAAATACCATATCATAAGGCTTCACCAGCTCGGTGAGCTCCTCGATGTTCTCTTCCGCAGCCTTGCGGCCAACCTCAGGCTGTGCGCCGGCGCCAAGGCCCTTCGTGGTCTTCTCGCCGATCTGCAGACAATTCTGCGCATTGCAGTGTTTCAGGTGCTGGCTGTCTGTATTGACACAGGCAAAATCAACACCAAAGATGTTCGCCTCGATCATACGGTTCACTGCGTTGTTGCCGGCTCCGCCAACACCTACTACTAAAATATTCGCAGCTGCCTCGGGTTCGTTTGTTCTGATCTCTAACACTGTATTATCCTCCTAGAAACCTTCTATTCTAATCCTATCGGTAATCTTGCAACAAAAAATTCCATATCATAATAATATTATATGTTCTCTTCGATTTGTGCAAGTAGTATTTCTGAAAAATTGTCTTAACTGCACAGGATTTAACGCTCTTTTTCCTGCAAGATAATCCTGCTTTGCCCCGGCTGATAGTCCTTCATGTCCAGAATACCTGCCAGCCCTTTTGCCGCCGGCAGGAGGTTTTTCAGCTCTGCCAGCTGGTCGTCGTACATGTCTCTCTTGCCCAGACGGATCTCGATCTCCTCCGAATAGAGCGTCACGTTGCGGCTCAGGTCGAACTCGATCCGGTCGATCTCAAGCTCATACTTGCGGATCAGCTGCGACAGCCCCAGCACCTGGGAGAAGAGGCTCTCATCCTCGATCTTCATCGTCTGGAACAAGGCGAAACTCTTCATCTGCAGGCCCGAGATCACCGGGATGTCTGCCTTCGGCTCGCTCTTGGTCTCCACCACCATGCCGTCCTTGTCGAAAAATATGTACTGGCTCATATAGTGGATACAGCCGATGATGCTCTTCTCGTAGATGGTCACTTTCAGGCTGTGCGTATCCGTCATCTCCACTTCCAGGTTCTCGATGAACGGAAGCGAATTGGGCTTCATGCGTTTTAATTTCAGATACAGAAGAAGCGTGTTTTTGTCGGCGCGTCCGGTCTGGATCCGGGAGATGAACTGCTCCTCGGTGTAATAGACATTTCCCGCCAGCTCGATCTTCTGCAGCCGGAAGATGAGGAGAAATGCGCCCGCACAGATGAAGAGCAGCACCGCCGCGGCCGCCAGGCGTTTCAGGCGTTTTCTGCGTCTCTCCCTCTTCTGCTCGCGGACCTTCTCCCGCACTCGCTTTCGCAGGCTTTTCTCAAACTCTTCCTCACTCTCCTCCGGCGGAAGGCCTTCATCGGTCGGCTCCTGCTCCGGAGGCGGATCCTTCACGGGCCTGCGTCTGGGCACTTCCTGACGCAGAGGCTCCTTGGGCGGATCCAGGCGTTCCTTCCAGGTGATGGGAATGATCTTGCCGAATTCCTGCCTCTCTTGGTTTTCATTCTGGTTTTCCGACATTCTCACCGCCCCTTATGAAGTCTTCCGGTGATCGATCTGGTTGGATACCGAGAGCACGAGTCCGATCTCGGCCAGAAGGATCGCCACGGAAGTGCCGCCGTAGCTGATGAACGGCAGCGGGATTCCCGTCGAAGGGATCGTATTGGTAACAACCGCGATGTTGATGATCACCTGAACCGCAATCTGCGCCATGACACCGGTGCAGATCAGGCCGCCGAAGAGATCCGGCGAGCTGATGGCGATCACAAACATCCGCCACAGAAGCAGCACGAAGAGCGTGATGACAATGATCGCGCCGAAGACGCCCAGCTCCTCGCAGATGATCGTGAAGATCATATCATTATAAGCCTCGGGAATGGCTCCCAGCTTCTGCATGCTCTGTCCGAGACCGGTTCCGAAGAGCCCGCCCGCAGAGATCGCGTAGAGCCCCTGCAGGATCTGCAGCCCCTTGGGATGAGTCTCGATATTGCGCCAGATTTCCACGCGCTCCGCGCGGTAGGCGACAAAATGAATATAGGCCAGGATGCCGGCGACGCCGGCGCCTCCCACCAGGAAATAATACAGTTTCTTGCGGCTGGCCACGAAGCAGATCGCAACGATGATCACACCCACGATGATCGCGGAACTTAAGTTCTCCTTCGCGATCAGGGCCAGAAGCGGGGCCATATAGAGCATGACCCGCACAAAGCCGGAGAATTTGTCCAGCCGCTTCGGCGCGATGCTGACGATATACGCCACGAAGAGCACCGTCGCCACCTTGGACAGCTCCGAAGGCTGGAACGAACCGATCACCGGCAGCTGGATCCAGCGCTTCGCGCCGTTATATTCCTCACCGATGACCAGGACCAGCGCCTGCAGTCCCACGCAGCCCAGATATGCCAGCAGAGACAGGTTGATCGCGGTCTTCTTGATCAGAGGCTTCGCGAAGATCCGGTAATCGATCTTGGACAGGCCGATCATGACCGCGAATCCCAGGATCACGCACAGGCCCTGCCGCTTTAAGAAATGCATGCTGTCGTGGAAACGCACCATGCCGCGGTAGGCGCTCGCGCTGTAGATCATGACCAGCCCGAATCCCGCCAGAAAGACCACGAGAAATAAAAGACTGAAGTCATAATGAGCATGCGGTCTTAAAGCACTTTCTCTATAATCTCTTGCCACTCTTCCTCTGGCTGCCATGGTCTGCTCCAATCCGGGCCTCCGGACAGGCTTACGTCCGCCCGCGGCCCTCGCTCCGGGTCACCCCGGTTTATTTCTTCATCGCACGCACGTACTCCTTAAAGAGCCGTCCGCGCTGCTCATAATTGTCAAACATTCCCCAGCTCGCGCAGGCCGGCGATAAGAGCACGCTCTCACCGGGCTTCGCGCAGGCCGCGCAGATCGCGACTGCGTGCTCGAGCGAATCGGTCTTCTCGATCTCGGTAAATCCGTGTGCACGCGCACAGGCCTCGATCGCGTCCGCCGTCTGGCCGATGAGCACGAGCTTCTTGACCTTCCCGTCAAAGCTCTCGATCCACTCATCGTACGTCGATCCCTTGTCATAGCCTCCGCCGATCAGGCAGGTCGGCGTGATCATCGCCTGGATGCCCTTAATCGCCGCGTCGACGTTCGTTCCCTTGGAATCGTTATAATACTTGACACCGTTGATCTCGTCCACATACTCGATCCGGTGTTCCACAGCCACGAAATCCCGGCAGGCCGCGAGCACCTTCTCTTCCGGCACTCCCATACCCAGGCCGATCGCAATCGCAGCCATCACATTTCATAATTGTGCTCGCCCAGGAGTTTGAGCTCATGGATGTTCAAGAGCACGCGGGAGACACCGCCCTCTGCCAGGCAGATCTCCTCGCCCCGCAGGAACAGGCCGTCCGCCAGCTCTCTGCGGCTGGAGAAGAAGACGACACGCGGCCGGAGATTCTGTCCGAACCGGCGCAGCTCTTCATCCTCATAATTCAGGACACACAGATCCTCCTCCGTCTGGTTGCGCACGATGCTCTCCTTCGTCTCGATGTAGCACTGCATCGTGTGATGGCGGTTCAGATGATCCGGCGTGATATTTAAGATCGCGCTCACCTGCGGGTGAAATTCATGGATCGTCTCCAGCTGGAAACTGGAGATCTCCGCGGCCGTCGCGCTCTCCTGCGTCATATCGTCGGCCCATCTGGTATAAGGATCGCCGATGTTGCCCACCACGAACGTGGACGGATACTCTCTTCTCAGGATCTCGCCGGTCAGCGCCGTGGTCGTGGTCTTGCCGTTGGTGCCCGTAATCGCAGCCAGTCTGCCCTTCGCGCACTGGTAAGCCAGCTCGATCTCGCCGGAGATCAGGCAGCCCTTCTCGCGGAAATGACAGACCATCGGGCTGTCGATCGGAACGCCGGGGCTGATGACGAGCATCTCGATGCCCTCTTCCTGCGCTTCCGTCAGCTCTCCGATCGCAAGCTCCCCGTGGAACTCCAGCGCCTTCGCGTGTTCCAGCGCCTTCTCACCCGGCTTCTGGTCAAATAAAACCACATATGCCCCGTGGCGGCTCAAAAGCTCCGCGGCAGCGATGCCGCTCACGCCGAAGCCGATCACCAGGACCTTCTTGCCTGTAACATTCATCTCAGATTCTCTCCCCCCAGGATTTATACACATAACGCGACGAGCCCGCACAGGAGCGTCACCGCCGTAAATACCGTAACCACGCGGGTCTCCGACCAGCCGCACAGCTCAAAATGATGATGGATCGGCGCCATCTTGAAGAGGCGCTTCCCGTGTGTCAGCTTGAAATACACCACCTGCAGCATGACCGATACGACCTCGCACAGATAGATGAAGCCGAAGAGCACGATGTAGATCGGGCGCCCGAGCATCAGCGCCGCGCCGGCCACAAATCCGCCCAGCGCGAGCGAGCCGGTGTCTCCCATAAACACCTTCGCCGGGTACGCGTTAAACGCCAGAAAGCCCAGGAGAGCCCCGAAAAGCGCCGAGGCAATCACACCCACACCCGGGTCGAATACGACGCCCCAGAGGGCGATTACGAGGCACACAGCCGCGGTCACGGAGGACGCAAGCCCGTCCAGGCCGTCGGTAAAGTTCGTGCCGTTCACCGTACCGATCACGCAGAAGAACAGGAAGCACCAGAACAGGACCGGATGCATCGTCCAGGTCTTGCCCCCAGTGAAGGGAAGCAGGACGGTGGTCCCGATCTTCGCCCCGTAGAGCATCCACGCGCCGAACGCGCCGGTCACCGCGATCTGGAGGATGAACTTCTGCCAGGCCAGAAGGCCCTCGTTCTCCTTCTTCGAGATCTTCAGGAAATCATCCAGGAAACCGATCAGTCCGAAGCCCACCGTCAGGAACAGCACCGGGAACATCCGGGGATTGCCCTTCATGAAGACCAGGCAGGTGATCACCAGCGCGATCACGAACGCGATCCCGCCCATCGTCGGGGTTCCCGCCTTCTTCTGGTGGCTGGCCATGCCCTCCTCCCGCTCATACTGGCCGAATTTCAGCCGGTGAAGCACCGGGATCAGCTGCTTTGTCAGGATCACCGAGAGGACGAATCCGGTCAGTGCCGGCAGAGCCGTCGTCATTGCAATCATTTTCCCATCCATCATGAATTCTACTCCTGCTTATCTCAAGATTACGTATATCCGATCAACCGTCGGTATGGTTCCGGTCCTCGTCCGGGACCGTCCCCTCTTCTTCATTGACCACGCCTTCGCCCATGCTGTCATCCAGAATATCCAGATAATCGAGCTCCTCGGTGCCCGGCTTGTTCTCGACGGTCGAGCCTTCTTCCTCGCCGTCATTTTCGCCGGCCGTGGTCTCCTCTTCCTTCGTCGCAGGCTCGGTCTTCTCCGGCTCGATGCTGGAGTACACGCCCAGGAACGGAAGGACCTGCTTGAAGATCCGTCCGGCCATCCGCGTCGCCTGCGAGCTGTCCGCCTGATTGTCCAGACCTACCTGGTCCAGCACCACATAGACCAGGACCTCGGGGTTCTCTATCGGGGAAAATCCCACGAAGGACACCAGGTAATTGTGCTCGGAACGAGGGTATTTCTCAGCGGTACCGGTCTTGCCGCCGATCTCGAATCCTTCCACCTTGCCGCTGACGGCCGTTCCGGACTCGACTGCCATCTTCATGTAGGAGCGCAGCTTGTCGCTGGTCTCCGTGCTGCAGGTGCGCTTGACCAGGGTCGCGGTCTTCTCTTCCACCACGGCTCCGGAAGCGTTGCGGATCTCCTTCACCACATGCGGCTCGTAATAATATCCGCCGTTAACCACCGACGACAGGGCCGCAGCCATCTGAATCATAGTCACGTTAAAGCCCTGGCCGAAGCTGGAGGTCGCCAGCTCCGTAGGACCCATCTTGGCCTCATCGAAGATGATGCCCATCGCCTCGCCCGGCAGATCGATGCCCGTCCGCCGGCCGTAGCCGAATTTCTCCATGTAGTTGTGCAGGTTCGCCCTGCCGATGCGCTGTCCGATATTCATCAGGGCCGCGTTGCAGGAAAATGCGATGGCCTGCGCCAGGGAGATG
>JAFPYK010000079.1 GCA_017412265.1 Lachnospiraceae bacterium | reverse complement strand
GATCATCCAAACACACGAAGAAAATGAGTTCTCCACACGACGCGTTTTCCCCCTCCGCGAATCACCGCGCCAGGGAATCCCCTCGCACACCCCCTCCGCGAATCATAGAGCCAGGGGATCCCCAGGTACTTTCCCCTCCGCGAATCACAGAGCCAGGGGATATGGCTCACGACTCCTGGACTAGCACGACCCCGTCAGCGGAGGTGCATGCGGCGATTCACCCAACCAAAGAGTATGGCAGGCGACTCCTGGACTAGCACGACGGAACAGCGGCGTGCTTTCCCTTTATTTTCGGGCCGTTGCCGAGTGCCGGCACTTAGCGGGCACGAGACGTTGCTCAGGAAAGCAGAAAGAAGTTTGGTGGCATTCACACATGAAAAAAAGCGATTGAACCAAAGGTTCAAAATCGCTTTATTTCATGTGTGACCGCTGCGCAAGCAGCGCACCAAACTTCCTCACGAACGATAATACAACGTCTCACGGCCGCTTACGTGCCGCTGCACCGAGGCACCCGAGCCGAAAGGCGCGCCCGAAAACAAAGGGACACGCCGCCCACATTATATTCCCCTCTTCGACTCATAGATCCAGAAAATATAAGTCTGGCTCACAAAGCACCAAAACGGCGAAACGAGACATGACGCTCACACCAGCCTCGCCAGCCACGGAATAATCTGCGGCAGCACCGACACCACACAAATCACCCGGAAAATATGCAAGATCATAATATCCGCCGAATTCTGCCCCGAGATATTCAAATCCTCCGACAACAACGCAATCTCACTCGCCCCCGCCGGCGTCGTCGCCAGCAGCGACTCCCGCAGATTCAACGCATGCAGCCTCCGCATCACAAACGCCCCGAAGAAGCACGCCCCCACGAACACAACCACGATCACCAGCGCCGGCAGCACCAGAAACCGCAGCTCCAGCACATCCTCCTTCTTCAGCAGGCATCCGATATACGCCCCCGCAAACAGCTGCGCCGCCTGCTTGATCTGCGGCCGCATCCGCCCCTTCCCGGTAATCAGATGCAGCGCCGCGGCCGCCAGAAGCGAGAACAGCAGCGTCCCCGCCGGAATCCCGATGAGCTTCCCCACGAAGCCCCCCGCCAGCGCCGCCGCAAGCGTCACGAGATGCTCATTTACCGGCACCTCCGAAGCCGCCTTCACCCGACCCGCACGGTGCTGCCCGTCATTTCTCGCCGAAGGATCCACCAGCCGGATCAGGATCGGCACCAGCCCGATCCCCGTGAGCAGCCGCACGAACTGCAGCACCGCGACCTTGCCGGCATCCGCCCCGAGCTCCTCCGCGATCAGCGGCACGTCATTGATGCCCCCCGCGATCCCCGAAGCCAGCGCCGTCATCGCATCCAGCGGGCTCACTCGCACGATCAGCCAGCCGATCACCAGATCCGCCAGCAGCATCGTCCCCACGATAATCAGGAGCGGTACGATCAGGTCCTTCAGCCGCCTCAGCTTCTGCCGGTCGATCGACGCGCCCAGGAAGCCCCCCGCGACCGACTGCGCGAAGAACCGCGCCGCAAACGGCATATAGGCCTGCCCCGCAAGCACGTTAAAAGCAGCCGCGCCGATGATGCCTCCCAGCATCAGCCCGCCCGGCACATGAAGCTTGTAGAGCACGAAGCCCGCGGCAAATGCGCAGACCAGCGTCAACAACATAGACAGCCACATATCCATACCGCACCCCCATGTTACAAATCGCACCGGCGGCCCCCACCGCCGGTGCGATCTTCAAGGAGACAAAAGCAAAGCCTTTGCCGCACTGCCTCAGAATTGATGAATCTTCTCCGAGATGCCCTTCAGGCCCGTCCGAAGCACGTCGATGTCATTCTGCATCATCATCATGTCCAGCCGGTCAGAGAAGCGCTCCAGCATCTTCGGCCCGCCGTGGATGGCAAATTTCTTCCCATACTTGCGGCACGCATCCGAAGTCTTCGTGATCGCCTCGATCATCAGAGGATTCATCGTGTCCCCGGGGATGCCGAGCGAGATGCTAAGGTCATTCGGCCCGATGAGGAGCACGTCGATGCCCTCCACCTGCGCGATCTCCTCCACATTCTCGATCGCCTTCCTCGTCTCAATCTGCGCGATCGAGAGCACATTCGCATTGCCGGCCTCCATCGCCTTCGCGTGCGGGAGCCCCGCCATATAGCCGGTGATCGCGCCGACGCCCGCGAACCCGCGGTCGCCCAGCGGCGGATACTTCGACCAGTGCACGATCTCCTCTGCCATCTCCTTCGTCTCGGTCATCGGCACCATCACACCGGTCGTGCCGGCATCCAGGTAGCGCGAGACCGCCTTCGACAGCATCGTCGCCCGGAAGAAGCACCCCAGGTCGACCGCGCGCGCCATCTGCGCCAGGTCATGCACCGTCTCGATCGTATAGTTGCTGTACTCGGTATCCAGCATGACGAAGTCAAACCCGGCTTCCTTGGCCATCGGAATGATCGCGGGATTTCTCACCACGCGCAGCATTGTCCCGTAGATCTTCTCTCCGCCGTACAATTTCTCCTTCAGATTCGTCATTTCACATACCCGCTTTCTTTATCTTCTGGCCAGCGCCATCCGGGCCGTCATCCTCACCGCGTTCTCAAACGAAGCAGTCGAAGCACGTCCCTGTCCGGCTCTTCCGTAAGCCGTGCCGTGTCCGCAGGTCACCACCGGATAAGGCTGTCCGCCCGACACCGTGATGCCGCCCTCGAAGCCGTGCAGCTTCGTCGCGATCTGTCCCTGGTCATGATACATCGTCACCGCCACGTCAAATTCACGCTTCTTGAACGCACGGATGAAGAGAATGTCCGAAGAGATGGGGCCAATCACATTGTAGCCTCTCTCCTTCAGGATGTTCACCGCCGGGGTGATCATCTCGATCTCCTCCATGCCGCACAGGCCGTTCTCGCCGCAGTGAGGGTTCAGGCCCGCCACGCCGAGTCTCGGATCCTCGATGCCCATGCCGCGCGCGGTCTCCCAGCCCAGAGTCGCGATCTGCAGGATGCGCTCGATGCTCAGATGGTCACTGATCTCCTTGACCGGCACATGGCTCGTGCAGCGAACGGTCATCAGGCCGTCCACAACATTCGTCTCGCAGAAATTCGTAGCCCCGAGCTCATGGGCGATCAGGTTGTGCTCGCTCTCGAACTCACAGCCGCCCTCGATCATGGCCGCCTTGTGGTAAGGTCCGAAGCAGAAGCCCTCGATCTTCTCCTCCTTGCACAGACGGCAGGCCAGCTTGAACGCCTCGACACCCGCCGCGCCGCAGTACGGATCCGGCGCGCCCATCTTGATGCGGGACGGATCCTGGTCCTTGGTATCCAGCACCGGATAGCCCTTGCTCCAGTCCGCGTCCTCTACCCGGTCGATGCCGTAGTAGACCGCCTCGCCCCCGAAGGTCTTGAGGCCCTCGCCGACGATGCGCAGATCACCGATGAAGATCGGCCGGCAGATATCATCATAGAAATGCGCCGCCATTAATTTGGTAACAATCTCCGGGCCAACACCCGTGGAATCCCCCAGCAGGACCCCGATCACGGGCAATCCCTCTCTGTTGATCGACATATACGACCTCCTGTTAGTACATTTATTTATATAGATTGACTGATTTTATCTCGAATATAAGCCTGCAGGAGGGATCCCTTGCGGGCAAGCTCCTCCTTGCGCAGGAAGAGAAGCATCGTCTCCCCCTGATAGAAATACAGATGAACCCCGTCGTCCAGCACCTCGG
>JAFPYK010000078.1 GCA_017412265.1 Lachnospiraceae bacterium | reverse complement strand
GGTGGAAAGGTGGAAGCCGTTAAGGATCTGAACCTGGAGATCCGGGACGGCGAGTTCCTCTGCATCCTGGGTCCGTCCGGCTGCGGCAAGTCCACCACCATGCGCATGGTCGCCGGGCTTGAAAAAATCACCTCCGGGGATATGTACATCGGGGATCAGCGCGTCAACGATATGAGCCCCAGCGAGCGGGATATCGCCATGTCGTTTGAAAACTACGCGCTCTATCCGGATATGACCATTTACCAGAACATCGCGTTCCCCCTCGAGATCCGCAAGGTCCCGAAGGAGGAGATCCGCAAGAAGGTGCTGGACGTGGCAAACCTCCTCGGCATTCAGGATATGCTCGATCAGGTCGCGAAGGATCTTTCCGGCGGCGTGCAGCAGCGTGTCAGCGTGGCGCGTGCGCTCGTCCGCAACCCGAAGGTCCTGATCCTCGACGAGCCGATCAGCCACCTGGAGGAAGAGCTCAAGGCGAAGATGAGGGAGGAGCTCCGGCGCCTTCTGCACAACCTGCACATCACGACCCTGTACGTCACCCACGACCAGATCGAGGCCATGGTCATGGCGGACCGGATCGCGGTCATGAAGAAGAGCCTGCTCCAGCAGGTCGACACGCCGGACCGCATCTATTCGCACCCGGCGAACATGTTCGTGGCGGGCTTCATCGGGGAGCCTCCGATGAACTTCGTCACCTGCGAATTCGACGCGGCCGCGTCGACCATCTCGTTCGACGGCATCGTTCTCCCGGTGGACGGGAAGACGGCGGGAAAGCTCGCCTGCAAGAACGTCAGCAAGGTTGTCATCGGTATCCGCGATACGCACATCAACCTCTCGAAGAAGCCCGTTGAGGGCGCTGTGGAAGCGAAGATCTTCTACATCGAGCCCCGCAACGAGGAGATGATCTACACCATCGAGATCGGCTCCTATCATCTTGTGGCGACCGCGAAGGCGGACTATTCGGCAAAGCCCGGAGACAAGGTCTGGATCAGCTTCGACTACAGCCGCTGCAACTTCTTCGATATCGAGACCGAGAACAATCTTTTCGAGGGAGAATGATATGGGAACGACAATCAGACTGGAAAAAGTAGTCAAGCGGTTCGGGAAGAAAGAGGTCATCCACAGCATCGACCTGGAGACCAGGGAAGGTGAGTTCTCTTTCCTGCTCGGCCCCTCCGGCGCCGGCAAGACGACCATCCTGAACCTGATCGCGGGCATCACGCCCCTGACGGGCGGCAACATCTACATCGGCGACAAGCTCGTCAACGGACTCAAGCCGATGGACCGCAACGTCGCGATCGCGTTCGAATCGTACGCGCTGTATCCGGACAAGACCGTGTATGAGAACATGGAGTTCCCGCTGAACGCCCCGATCCGCAAGAAGGACCTGACCGCGGAGCAGAAGAAGGCGCGCGTCTGGCAGTTCGCGGAGCTGCTGCAGATCGAGGACCTGCTCGACCGCTATCCTAGAGAGCTCTCCGGCGGGCAGCGCCAGCGCGTCGCGCTCGGCCGCACGCTGGTCAGGACGCCCTCGGTGTATCTGCTCGACGAGCCGATCGCCCACCTGGACGCGAAGCTCCGCCACCAGATGCGTTCCGAGCTGAAGCAGCTGCAGATCAAGATGGGCATCCCGTTCATCTGCACCTCGCCGGACCAGGCGGAGGCCGTGGCCATGGCGGACCGCATCTTCCTGCTCAACTCCGGCCGGATCGAGCAGGAGGGTTCCTCCAGGGATCTGTACTTCCATCCGAAGAATGAGTTTGTCGCGCTGATGCTCGGCGAGC
>JAFPYK010000077.1 GCA_017412265.1 Lachnospiraceae bacterium | reverse complement strand
TCTTCCGGGAAGCCGCAATCAGCTCCTGCAGAGGAACGATCCTGCCTTCCTCCGACTCGGGCAGATCCGTCTCGGCCTCTTCCGCTACGGGCTCCTCCTCCGGCTCCGGAGGACGTACCCGGTCAAATACCTTGGTATGGCCCGCTGCCTCTCTCTCCTCGGCTTCGCGGATTCTTGCCTCTTCTGCCTCCCGGGAAGCCTTCTCTGCCTGAAGAGCCTCACTGCTCTTCCTTGCAGGGCTCTCCGGCGCGGCAGGACGGTCCGCTGCGCCTGCAGCTTCTCTCTCCGGTTCCGTCCGGCGCTCCGCCGTCCTCTGCGGCGTCTGCGCATGTCCTTCCCCCGTAGGAATGCTGCGGCTTGCGAGGATCTCCGCAATGCTCACATTCTTCGCCATATTCTTCTCCAGTCCGAAGCGTTGCTGGCTGGGGCTTAACACCTCCCGGTTCCCGGCCACGCTTCCAGGCCGCAGGACCGTCCGATGCCGCAGGATGCGGTCATCTCCCGCCGCGCAGAGCCGCCCGGCACCCCGGACATTACCTGCGCTTTATAGCAACAATACCGCCTGCCGAAACGACAGACGGTCCCTGTAGATTCCGTTTATTCTTCCTCGGTCTCAGGCTCGTCATTGACGATGCTGATCTTGGACTGATACAGCTCCTGAATCGCCGCGGACAGCGGCTTGTTGGCGTCGGCATCCACCAGCGGCTCACTGCCGTCGATGATCTGTCTCGCTCTCTTGGCCGTCGCAAGGACGATGCCGTAGCGGCTGTTGACCACCGGCTCCTCACCGGGCTCGACGTCTGCGTTGACCACCTTCATAAGCTCCACATAGGACGGATGCATCATCATAATTCATTTCCTCCCAATCGATACTTCTCTAACTGACTGCGAATCTCCGCAATCATCGCCTGATTCTCACTCACCTCATAAGGAATGCCCGCGATCGCGTCATGGATGATCGTATCCAGCGTCCTGACACACTCCTCCAGGTCGTCGTTGACGAGGAGAATGTCATACTGCTCGATCCACGCTGCCTCCTCACATGCCCGCGAGAGGCGTTTCGCGATCACCTCTTCCGTCTCTGTGCCGCGGTTGACCAGGCGGCGCTTCAGTTCCTCCGCGGAAGGCGGAGTCACAAAGACCAGAAGGGCGTCCGGGAACTGCTTCTTGATATTCATCGCTCCCTGGACTTCAATCTCCAGCAGGACGTCCCTGCCGGCGGCAAGCTTCTCCTCCACATAGGCCCGCGGGGTCCCGTAATAGTTCCCGACAAATTCCGCCCATTCGATAAACTCGCCGTTGTTTATCATACTCTCAAAGGCATCTCTTGTCAAAAAGAAATACTCTCTGCCGTCCACCTCTCTGGCCCGCGGCGCGCGCGTCGTTGCGGAGACCGACAGGTCATAGTCATAATCGGCCAGAAGCGCCTTCATCAAGGTGCCCTTGCCGGCTCCGGAGAAGCCGGAAACAACCGTCAGGATCCCTTTTTTCTTCTCTTCCGTCATGTTCTTCCCTTACTCGATATTCTGAATCTGTTCCCGGATCTTCTCGATCTCGGTCTTCAGGTCAATGGCCTTGTTGGTAATTGCGAGATCACTCGACTTCGACAGCGTCGTATTCGCCTCGCGGTTCATCTCCTGCGCGATGAAATCCAGCTTCCGCCCGATGCTCTCACCGGAGGAAAGCGTCTCCTTCATATTCGCCACATGGCTGCGCAGCCTCACGGTCTCCTCATCCACGCAGATCTTGTCCGCGAAGATGGTGATCTCCGTCGCGAGCACGCCGGGATCCACCTTGGTATCACCGAGAAGCTCCTGCACCTTCTGCGTCAGCCGCTCACGGTACTCATCCACCACCAGCGGCGACCGCTCCTCGATGAAATCCACATACGAGAGCACCAGGTCCAGCTTCTCAAAGAGGTCCCTCTTCAGGTTCTCGCCCTCGTCGATGCGCGTCTGCACGAAGCGCTCGGCTGCCTTGGAGATGCACCCGGACAGGTCCTTCCAGAGCTCCTCGTCGTCAGCCGTCTGCTCCTCCAGCGTGATGACGTCGGCGCAGCGTGACAGCACGCCGGTCGTCAGGTCATTCTCCAGGCCGAAGTCCTCCTGCATCTTGCGGAAGACCTCCACATATTCCTCGGCAACGTCCCGGTTGTACTTGACCGTGACCTTGTTCTCGGAATAATCCTCATAGGTGATAAATACGTCCACCTTGCCGCGCTGGATGTAATTCTTCAGGAGCGCGCGGATCCCTGCCTCAAAGTATCCAAGCTTCTTGGACATCTTCACGGACAGGTCCAGATACCGGTGGTTGACTGCCTTGATCTCTACCGTAATCTTTCTGGCCTCACTGACGG
The DNA here is from genome assembly GCA_017412265.1 of Lachnospiraceae bacterium. GTDB lineage: Bacteria > Bacillota > Clostridia > Lachnospirales > Lachnospiraceae > RGIG1588. Next base: position 1,630 of record JAFPYK010000077.1, on the reverse strand, counting down.
ATTCGTACCGCCCGAAGCCTGTCATACTCTTAAGCACATCGTATCTCCCATCAGCAATAACTCTCGCATGGGTCCTGCCTCAACGCTCTCTGCCGGCTTATGCCCATACATAATAGAATTATACTGGATTACCGGGAAAAGGTCAAACGAAATCTCTCGCGGCCCACATAGAGCGAGCTCTCGCGGATCCCCAGTTCCGTAAGCAGCTGCTCCGTCCTCGGAAACTCCTGCGCAACCCGCTCCGGCACATGCGCGTCGGACCCGACAGTGAACCGGATGCCGCCAAGCGCCTGGTACCGCTCGATCACCCAGCGCTGCGGATGAGGATCCGCAGATCCGTACCGGTAGGCATTGGTATTGATCTCCAGCGCCTTTTTCTTCTCGATGAGGAGCATCAGGATCTCGTCGATCTCCTCCTCGAAGAGCTCCCCGCGATACTCCTTCGGGCCTCCGGGCATATATCTGGCCACATAATCCAGGTGTCCCAGCGCGTCGAAATCCGGAAACCGCCGGATATTCTCAGCCATCTGCACATACCATCTGCGCAGGATCTCCTCCCTGGGCGCGCCCTCCCAGAACGACGGATAATACGGGTCCTTGCCGTCCATGATGTGCATCGAGCCGATCACGAAATCAAACGGATAGGATGCGAGGAGCTTTGCCCCCTCTTCCTCCATGCCCTCGGAGAGCCCCAGCTCGATGCCCCGCAGGACCGTGATCTGGCGCTTGTACTGTTCCTTCAGCTGCGTCACCCTCTCCCAGTAGGCCTCTGCGTCCAGCTGGAAATCACAGCTTCCCCCGGGCGGATAATGGAAGTCCTGGTGCTCCGTAAAGCAGATGCAGCCGAGTCCCTTTTCGATGGCCGCCTTGATCATATCCTCCATCGGCGCCTCGCTGTCCGACGAAAAACTGCTGTGCACATGAAAATCTGTCAGAATCATCCTCTCACCTCTCTGAGCCCGCCGGTCCCCGGCTCGGCCACCATGGAATAATTGGTATAGTAAACGACAAACCCCGGCTTGGCCCCGCCGGGCTTCTTCACATTCTTCTTCTGCGTGTAATCGATCTCAACCTTCGGCGATGTCCTGCCCTTGGAATAATAGGCAGCCAGCGCTGCGGCCTCCTCGTAGACCCGGTCCGGCATCACGCCGCCCTCCGGGTTCTTCACCAGCACATGCGAGCCGGCATATCCCTTCGCGTGGAACCACCAGTCTCCCGGGGCCGCCTGCCGGAACGTCAGCTCATCGTTCTGGTAATTGTTCTTCCCGACGAAGATATCATAGCCGTCGGTGGAGAGATAATGGAACGGCCGGCTCACCACCCGCTCCTTGCGTCCCTTGCCCGCGGAAGTCTTGAGGTACCCCGCCTCCGCAAGCTCCTGGCGCACCTGCACCAGGTCCTCCTCCGCCAGCGCAATCTCCAGGGACGCGGCCACAGAGTCCAGATGCCGAAGCTCCTCCTCGCACTCCTCCAGCTGCTTCACGGAGGCCTCGTAGGTGCGCTTCAGCTTCGCGTACCGGTCAAAATACTTCTTTGCGTTCTGCAGGGCGCTCAGCTGCGGATCCAGAGGGATCGTCATCTCATTTCCGTCATAATAATTCGTCACAGTCACCGAGCGAGCGCCTTCCTC
>JAFPYK010000076.1 GCA_017412265.1 Lachnospiraceae bacterium | reverse complement strand
GTGAAGGAAGCGAAGGCTCTGGGCATCATCTTCGGTACGAAGAATTAAGCCCCGGTGACAATCGACAACGGATGATTCGCGCAGTGGTGGGGAAACTCACCACTGCTTTGTGATATGAGGAGGCGCCCGCGGGGCGCGTCCTTCGGAAAGGAAGAGACGATGGCTTCTTATACAGCACTTTACCGGAAGTTCCGGCCGGTGAATTTTGAGCAGGTGCGCGGGCAGGACGCGGTGGTGACGACGCTGCGCAACCAGATTCTCGCGGACCGCATCGGGCATGCCTATTTATTTACGGGCACGCGCGGTACGGGCAAGACGTCGGTGGCGAAGATCTTCGCGCGGGCGGTCAACTGTGAGCATCCGGTCAACGGCAGCCCGTGCAATGAGTGTGCTTCGTGCCGGGCGATCCTCGGGGGGACGTCGATGAATGTGATCGAGATCGACGCGGCGTCCAACAACGGCGTCGACAATATCCGGGAGATCATCGACGAGGTGCAGTATTCGCCGACGCAGGGGCGTTACAAGGTCTATATCATCGACGAGGTGCATATGCTGTCGACGGGGGCATTTAACGCGCTGCTGAAGACGCTGGAGGAGCCGCCGTCTTATGTGATCTTCATCCTGGCGACGACGGAGCCGCACAAGATTCCGATCACGATTCTCTCGCGGTGCCAGAGGTATGATTTCCGGCGCATGAGCATCGATACGGTGGCCTCTCACCTGGAGAGCCTGCTGGCGCAGGAGGGCGTGGAGTAAGATGAGCAGGCGGTCCGCTACATCGCGAAGAAGGCTGACGGCTCGATGCGCGACGGCCTGAGTATCCTGGACCAGTGCATCTCGTTTTATTTCAACCAGAAGCTGACGTATGAGAAGGTGCTGGCGCAGCTGGGCACGGTGGACGCGGTGACGTTCTCGGCGCTGCTGCGGGCGGTGATGCAGGAGGACGTGGTGCGCGCAATGGAGATCCTGGACGAGCAGGTGACCGCCGGCGCGGACCTGGACCGGTTCATCCAGGATTTTGCCTGGTATCTGAGAAATGTGCTTCTGCTGCAGGCGTCGGAGCAGGCGGCGGACCTGGTGGACGTGCCTGCGGACCAGATCACGGAGATGACGGGGCTCGGGCAGGAGCTGGATCCGGAGCAGCTGATGCGCTACATCCGGGTGCTGTCGGAGGCCACGCAGGAGATGCGTTTCTCCGGGCAGAAGCGGGTAACAGCGGAGATGACGCTGGTGAAGCTGTGCCGGCCGCAGATGGAGGAGAATCTGGATTCGGTGACGGACCGGGTGCGGCAGCTGGAGAATAAGGTGCGCGACGGGATCCCGGTGCGGCAGATGATCCGGCCGCAGGGCGGGAAGCCGGCAGCGGAGGAGGGTCCGCGGATGCGGCCGGAGGCGGTTTCGGAGGACCTGAAGGCGGTCGCGGCAAACTGGCAGGCGATCCTGCAGAACGCGGACCGGGCGCTGAAGGCGGTGCTGTCGGACGCGACGCCGAGCACCGGCGACGGCAACACGCTGGAGCTGGTCTTCACGGACCCGATGTGCAGTGATTTTGTCTCGAAGGAGGAGAACCGGGCGCGGATCGAGCAGATCATCGAGGAGAAGATCGAGAAGCGGGTCCAGGTCCGGACGAGGCTTCTGCAGCAGGGGCAGTCGAGGGCGAAGGTCTTCGATCTGTCGAAGCTTCAGGAGACATTTGCAGGGACCGGGATCGAGATTGAGATGGAGTGAGGTGGCCGGAATGTCGCTGGTTGGGATGATTCTGCGGAAGGTGATGCCGGTGCCGCGGCCGGAGGAGTTTTCGCGGGCGCTTTTTCTCGGGCCGCACCCGGACGATATTGAGATCGGGGCCGGGGCGACGGCTGCGCGGATGGCCGCGGAGGGCAAGTCGGTGACGTTCCTGGTCGTGACGGACGGGCGCTTCGGGACGGAGAACGCGGACCTGGGGCTGCCTGCGGAGGAGCTTGCGGACCTGCGGGAGCGGGAGGCGAGGCGTTCGGCGGCGGTTCTCGGAGTGACGGACGTGAGGTTCCTGCGGCTCTCGGACGGAGGTTTTTATACGGATGAAGAGCTCCGGCGCGGGATCGCCGCGGTGATGGGCGAGGTGCAGCCGGAGGTGGTATTTGCGCCGGATCCTGTACCGCGCAATGAGTGCCACCCGGATCATTTGCGGGTGGGCCGGGCAGCCGGGGAGTTGGTGTGTTTCGGGTATAACCGGGGGATCTTCGCGCGGCTGGGAGCCGGGCCTTCGCCGGCCCGCGCGGTCGCGTATTATATGACGGGGCGGCCGAACCGCTATGTGCGCACGTCGGGGCTTCTGGCGAGGCAGAGAGCTGCAATCCGCTGCCACAAGAGCCAGTTCCCGCCGGAATCCGGGGCGCTCCGGGACGTCTGCCTGTATCTGAAGCTTCGGGCGGCGCAGTTCGGGCTGCGGTCCGGGCACCGTGCGGCCGAGGGCTTCCGGGTGCTCGGAAATGCGCAGATGCACGTGCTCTCGGAGTTCGGGGAGTGACGGCCATGGGATCGGAGCAGGAGAGAGCGCTCGCCAGGGAGGAGCTGCTGGAGGCGGTCCGGCGGCGCGGATTTTCAGAGGAGTTGGGACGCGCGGTGGCGGATCAGCTTCGCACGGAGAAAATGATGCGGCGGATGACCGGCTATCTGCGGCAGGTCCGGCCGGGCAGCGAGGAAGAGCTGGTAGATGAGATGCTGGCGATCCTGGAGGACCGGGAACGCTGGGTCCGCAAGAAGACCGCGCAATATTACAATGAGAGATACAATGAGCTCCTGAGGGACGGGCTGGAATGAGGCGCCCCGCGGGGAGGGCAGGCACGGAGAGATTCCGGGGCCTGCTTTTTTCGTGACCGGTTTATGGGACAGCGGCGGGGAAATGAGAAAAAAGGACTTGAAAATCGAACAGACGTTTGTATAATAGAGTTATGAGGACGATTTGTCCACGATAGAAATGCGAGAGGGGACGCAGAGTATGAGAAGCAAGGATCCGGCCCGGATGGAGCAGATCAGCAACGCGGCGGGGGAGTATTTCCGCCGGAACCACACGGCGCCGACGGTGCGGCAGCTGGCGGCGGACGTCGGGATGTCGAAGTCCGCGGTCTACAACTACCTGGTGGAGATGAACCGGCAGGGGATGATCGCGTACGAGGACGGGAAGATCCGGAGCGCGCCGAAGATGGAGAAGGCCAGGAGCGGATATCTGTCCGCGCCTCTGGTGGGCAGTATCCGTTGCGGCGACCCGGAGGAGGAGCAGGAGGCCGTGGAGATGTATGTGAGCCTGCCGGAGGCCATCTTCGGGAAGGGGCCCGCGTATCTGGTGCGGGCGTCCGGCGATTCGATGGAGGATGTGGGCATCCGCGAGGGGGACCTCGTGCTGATCCGCCGGCAGAGCGAGTGCAAGGTCGGGGACGTGGTCGTGGCCCTGGATGAGAATAACGAGAACACGCTGAAGGTCTACGGCGGGGTGAATGAGGAGAATCACAAGGCGATTCTCTGCTATGCGAACGAGCGGGTCTACCCGGGGAGGACGATCGAGGTGGACCGGCTGGTGGTGCAGGGGGTCGCGAAGCATGTGATCAGCTCGCTGTGAGCGGCGGGCCGGAGAACCGGGTCTATATCTGCATCGACCTGAAGTCGTATTATGCCTCGGTGGAGTGCGTCCACCGCGGCTGGGACCCGCTGAAGGCGCTGCTGCTGGTGGCGGATCCGTCGAGGTCGGACCAGACGATCGTCCTGGCGGTCTCGCCCGCGCTGAAGGCGATGGGAGTGCCGTCGCGGCCGCGGCTGTTTGAGGCGAAGCAGAAGATCCGGGAGTATGAGTGCGCTCATCACACCCGGGTGGAGTATGAGATCGCGGTGCCGCGGATGGCGGAGTACGAGAGGATCTCGGCGCAGATCTACGGGATCTACCTGCGGTATGTGGCGCCGGAGGATGTGCATGTCTATTCGATCGACGAGTGCTTCATCGACTGCACGGCCTATCTGCATTTTTACCGGAAGGAAGCGGAGGAGGCCGGGAAGCATCCGGCGCATGTGATGGCCATGACCATGATCCGGGACGTGCTGCGCACGACCGGGATCACGGCTACGGTGGGCATCGGGACGAATATGTACCTGGCGAAGGTGGCGATGGATATCGTCGCGAAGAAGTCGCCTGCGGACAAGGACGGGGTGCGGATCGCGGAGCTCAACGAGGACTCGTACAAGTTCCTGCTCTGGGACCACCGGCCGCTGACGGACTTCTGGCAGATCGGCTTCGGCAAGGCGAGGCGGCTGCAGGCGGCCTGCATGTTCACGATGGGGGACGTGGCGGCCCGGAGCCAGTGGGACGAGGAGTTTTTCTACAAGACGTTCGGCATCGACGGGGAGATCCTGGTGGACCACGCCTGGGGGATCGAGCCGGTGACGATGGCGGATATCAAGTCGTACCGGAGCGGGGGGCACAGCCTGTCCAACGGGCAGGTGCTGCCGAGGCCTTACCGGTACGGGGAGGCGCGGCTGGTGATGCGGGAGATGACGGAGGTGCTGTGCGCGGATTTATTTGCGAAGAACCTGGTCACACGCTTCTGCACCTGGTGGGTGTCCTATGACTATAAGAGCCTGGAGGAGGTGCCGGCCTATGACGGGCCGCTGAGCATCGATTTCTACGGGCGGCTGCACCCGCGCCACACGGGTGGGACGGCCAGGCTTCCGCGGATGACGAACCATGTGCAGACGATCGCGGAGGCGCTGCTGAAGCAGTTTGACGAGAAGACGGACCACCGGCTGCTGTACCGGCGGCTGGGGGTCTGCGCGGGGGACGTGCGGGAGGATCTGGGGATCTATCAGATGGACCTGTTCACGGACTATGAGACGCTGGAGAGAGACCGGCGCCTGCAGGGAGCGATGCTGGAGGTGCGGCGGCGCTACGGGGCGAACGCGGTCTTCAAGGGGATGAACCTGTTAGAGGGGGCGACGACGCTGGAGAGGAACCGGCAGATCGGAGGCCACCGGGCGTAGGGGGCTGCGCCTGATTTTGAGAATGAATACCTATCACTGAGAGATCACTAAGGACAGGAGGCTGACGCATGGACACGATCGGTGAGATGCCGATGCCTGCGCAGTTCCGTTACCGTGAGGTCTTCCTCCGGGGCAAGCCGGAGCATGACCGCCAGGATCCCTTCCGCATCCGGCACCCGCAGATGGAGACGGGCCGCCGGGCGAAGCTGTTCGCGCCTTTCGACGCCCTGCGGGGGTTTTCGGAGGCGGTGGCTTCGAAGGACGTCCTCTACCGGGAAGCGAGAGAGCCGGGAGAGGGCGAGGCGGAAGAACTGGACCGGAAGCTCGGGATCCTGCGGCGGCTGACCGAGAGCGGCCGCAGCGTCCGGGAGCACCCGGTGCGCATTACGGTCACGTACTATGTCCCCTGTGAGGATCCGGAGAATGAAGCTTACGGGTCGAGGGGGCTGGAGCGAACGGTGACGGGAGTCTGCCGCGGCGTGGACGCAGAGATAGGAAGACACATACGAGTCGATGATGTGAAGATCCCGCTGAGGGATCTGTGCCGGATCGAGGGCGGCGAAGAGGTCTTCGGATCGGGTCCGGACGGGGGCTGCTGAGGGGCTTCGCGGGGCCCGGATATGCATTTGCCGGGATTCCGAAGAAAAGACGATACTTTTCAGGAAAACTGTGGTATGATAAGAAGGTGAAATTATCTTAAAGGAGAGATACCATGGCAAAACGAGGCGGTTTCCCGGGCGGCATGCCCGGCAGTCAGGCAAATATGATGAAGCAGATCCAGAGAATGCAGCGGCAGATCGAGGAGAAGCAGAAGGAGCTGGCGGAGAAGACGTTTGAAGCGACGGCCGGCGGCGGTGCGGTGAAGGCGGAGGTGTCCGGCGAGGGCAAGCTGCTGTCCGTGAAGCTGCAGGAGGAAGTGGTAGATCCCGAGGACATCGAGATGCTGGAGGATCTGATCGTGGCTGCGGTGAACGAGGCCATGAGAGCGCAGGAAGAGGAATACGCGAAGGTAATGTCTCCCAATATGGGCGGAGGTTTCGGAGGCCTCGGATTCTAAATGGAGTATTTCAGCAATCAGATCGGAACACTGATCGAGAGGCTCTCGTCGCTTCCGGGCATCGGGCGCAAGTCCGCGCAGCGGCTGGCATTTCACATCGTGAATATGCCGGAGGATCAGGTGGAAGCGCTGGCGCGGAGCATGACGGACGCGAAGAAGAATATTCATTACTGCAGGGAGTGTCAGACCCTGACGGACGGAGACCTCTGTCCGATCTGCGCGAGCCCGCACCGGGATCATTCTCTGATCATGGTTGTGGAGAATCCGCGGGACCTGGCGGCCTATGAGAAGACCGGCAAGTTCGAGGGGGTTTATCATGTGCTGCACGGAGCGATTTCTCCGATGCTCGGCATCGGGCCGGCGGATATCCGGCTCAAGGAGCTGATGACCCGGCTGGCGGGAGATGTGCGGGAAGTGATCGTGGCGACGAATTCCAGCCTGGAAGGCGAGACGACCGCGATGTACATCTCGAAGCTCATTAAGCCGACGGGCATCAAGGTGACCAGGATTGCCAGCGGCGTTCCGGTGGGAGGAGACCTGGAGAACATCGATGAGGTGACGCTTCTGCGGGCCCTGGAGGGCAGAACAGAATTATGAAGAAAATCAGCAGGAAGACGATTGTCATCCTGGCGATGGCAGCGGTGCTGCTGTTGGTAACCGTCGCTGCGGTGATCCTGTCCGGACGGAGATCGGGCACTTATACCGGCTATGAGGTGGTGAACGAGACGCCCCGGCAGGATTCCAACACAGTGCGCTACATCTCCTATAATGGCAATCATGTGATCAAATACAGCCGTGACGGCGCTTCGGCGCTGAGCCCGGAGGGGACGGTTCTCTGGAACGGCAGTTATGAGATGAACAATCCGCAGATCGATGTCTGCGGAAGCTACGCGGTGATCGCGGATGTGGGGAGCAACCGGCTCTATGTCTATAACGGTTCGGATTCCGGGACGCTTATGGAGACCGTGCACCCGATCCTGCAGGCGAGGGTGGCCAACCAGGGGGCCGTGGCGGTCCTGATGGAGAACGGCGACTCGAACCTGGTGGCGATGTACAATCCGTACGACCCCGCGAACCGGCTCATCTACGAGGTACCGACCAACGCGACAGCCGACGGATTCCCGGTGAATATCGCAATCTCGCCGGACGGGAAGATGCTGGCGACGAATTTCGTCAATGTCTCCAGCGGTGCGGTGGTCTCGAGGGTGACCTTCTACAACTTCGATGAGTACGGGAAGAACGTGGTGGACCATATCGTATCCGCGAAGGATTTCGGCGAGGAGCTCGTGGCGGAGATCCGGTATGTCTCCAACAGTACCGCGTACGTGCTGACCGAGCACGGCTTTACCGTTTTTACCGGCGCGCAGATCCCGAAGGAGAAGTACTCGGTGACGATCCCGGAGGAGATCGTGAGCGTTATTCCGGCCTCAGACAAGGTTGGGTTCGTGACGCTGGCGCAGGGCTCGCAGGAGAAGTACCGGCTGCAGATCTATTCGCTGGCTTCGAGCGATCCGCAGGTGGATGAGACCTTCTCTTACGATTATGAGAGCGTGAAGGAGAGCGGAGGCGAGATCCTCTTCACGGCAGGCACATCCTGCATGATCCTGGATTCCAGGGGCAGGAAGCTGTTCTCGGAGCCGATGGACACGACCGTTCAGTATCTCTTCAGCCTCGGGCAGAGCGGAAGATATCTGATGATCACAGATTCGAGTCTGACGATCATACGACTGATTCATGAATAAAGACACAAGACCCCGGACGGATGCAGGTATCTGCCCGGGGATTCGCTTCGGAGAGGAGTCTCCGGGCGGGGGAAAGGAGTCGGAATGTTAGAGGGATTCAACATCCTGACGATCGCGGTGCTGGCATTTCTGGTCTTCACTGCGATCCGCGGATATCGCAAGGGATTTCTGGTGACGGTGCTTGGAATCACCGCACTGGTGATCTCTCTGCTTGCCGCGCATATCGGAGCGCCGATTGTGACGCAGATGCTTCTGAAGGACGAGAAGATCGTCGAGCGGGTGATGGAGAAGGTTGACCGGGACGTGGACGTGAAGGATTCCACGGACAAGGCAGACCAGGCGGACCAGATCGCCGCGCTGCCGCTGCCGGAATCGTTAAAGCAGGCGATCCTTAATGACAACAGCAAGAGCACGTACAGTGACCTGGGGCTGGAGGGCTTTAAGGAGTATGTGGTCTACCGGATTGCAGGCATGATCCTTCATGCGCTGGCGTTCGTGGGGATCTTCCTGATCTTCCGGGTTGCAACCTGGCTGATTATACGGACGCTGGACCTGATCAGCCGGCTGCCGGTACTGCATGAGCTCAACCGCGCGGCGGGGCTGCTGGCGGGCGTTATGAGGGGCTTCCTGGTGATCTGGGTGCTCTGCATCGTGCTGACGATTTTCGCAGGCTCGTCCTGGGCGGGAGCGGTCTTCTCACAGATTGAGGAGAGCGTGATTCTGAACAAGATCTACAACAACAACCTGCTGCTCTACGCGATCACGAAGCTGATCTGAGGAGCGGCTGCGAACAAGAGAAGAGCACGCCTTCGGGCGTGCTTTTTCAGATTGTGAGGAAGCCTCGATGAGGCGCGGGACGAAAAAGAGGCCGTGAGCAGTGCTCACGGCCTCTGGTGTACGGTGTATTATTTCTTCTTCTTGGTGTCCTTATCCTTCGAAGCTTCCGCAGCCTTTCTCGCGGCCTTGTTGTCATCCTGCGCCTTCAGGAGTTTCTTGCGGATCTTCTGGCGCCAGGTCAGCTTCACGGGCTTCTCTAACTGCGCGCCGCGCACGCCGCGCACGTCCATGATGTAGATGCCGTTGATGACGGCCTTGACTTCCTTCTTGGTGGGGATCAGGTCAAAGATCTTCTCGTCCGCGACCATGGTGACCACGCGGGGACCGACCTTGGCCTTGACGACCGGGACCTTGGATCCCTTCAGATACCAGGGAGTCTGCTGAACGACGATGTCGGGAAGACCGGCTTCCTTCAGCTTCATGCGCTTCTTGTCGATGACCAGCATGGAGACGGTCTGCTTGCCGACCTCTAGCCTCGCCTCGTTCTCATCCTGCTGCTTCTCGAGTCTCTTGCCGAGGAAATAAAGTACAACGGCGACTACGATCAGTACCGCCAGAACAATCAATAATACAATCTGCCAAGTCTGCATGGGAACAACCTCTCTTACTTCTAGCTCTTATCGGCGCGGGGTCCGCGCGCTTAATCAGTATAGCACGCGGCGGGGAAAAAATCTACTGATTATTCCTCGACTAGGTGCCTGTTTTCCTCGATCATCTGCCGGATCTTCTCCTGCACGTACGGGGAGATGTGGCGGCGGTCCGCGGTGTCGAGTTCATTCATGTCGATGGGATCGCCGAAGATGATGGCGGCCTTCACGGAACGGACCCAGGGGCGGTGCAGTTCGTAGATGTCGTCGGTGTTCAGGCAGGCGACGGGGACGATCCTGCAGCCGGATCGCTGAGCGATCTTCAGACTGCCGTCATGGAAGGGGATCATCTCGCGTTCGTGGTTGCGGGTCCCTTCCGGGGCGATGTACATCGAATAGCCGTTCTTGACGTTGTCCGCGGCCTCGAGGATGGCCTTCAGGCCTTCCTTCAGGTCCTTGCGGTCGAGGAAGACGCCGTGCATGAAGCGCATCCAGGTTGAGATCAGGGGCACGTAGGACATCTCCTTCTTCGCGACGAAGCCGGTGAGGCCGGGTACCAGGGAATAGATGGCGACGATGTCGAAGTAGCTGCGGTGATTGCTGACGTAGAGCACCGGCTCATCCGGGATCTTATCCTTGCCGAGGACGGTCAGCTTCGTGCCGGCGAGCCACAGGAGACAGCGCCAGCCCCACTGGACAAAGGGCTGCGCGAACGAGTGCGCCCCCTTCTCGCCCTTGAGGGCGCGGATCAGCAGCGCCACCAGGTACAGAGGCAGTGAGATAAAGAAATAAAAGACCAGGTAAAGTATGATAAGAAATGATCGCATAACCATCCCTTCTTTCTTCAGAATACTTAAGATTATGATACCACAACGCCTTTCATTTGCCAACTCTATTGCTTCGTGATAAAATGTCAGGTAAGAAGCGCAAGCGGGCGCCGGCGGGAACCGGCGCGCGGAAAGGAAATGATTATGGCAAATGAAAATGATTCCAGGTCAAAAGGCCGTTTTGGTCTCTATGGGGGGCAGTACGTCCCGGAGACGCTGATGAATGTGCTGGCGGGGCTGGAGCAGGCATACCACCGGTGCAGAGAGGATGAGAGATTTGAGGAGGAACTGCGGGATCTTCTGCAGCGCGGCGCGCGCAGACCGTCCCGGCTGTATCCTGCCGTGCGCCTGAGCGAGGAGCTGGGGGGCGCGCAGATCTGGCTCAAGAGAGAGGACCAGAATCCGACCGGCTCGCATTGCATTAACGCCGCGCTGGGGCAGGTCCTTCTGGCCAAATGGATGGGCAAGAAGGGCGTGATCGCGGACACGGCGTCCGGCGGCAACGGTGTGGCGACGGCTGTGGCGGCTTCGCTGCTGGGGCTTCGCTGCGACATTTTCATGGGCCTTGAGGATATGGCGAGGCAGAGCCTGCAGGTGGATAAGATGCGCCTGCTGGGCGCCACGGTGCACATCGTGCAGACCGGAGCCGGCACATGGAAGGACGCGCTCTCGGAGGCGATGCGTGAGTGGAGCAACCGGGTGGAGGATACGAACCTGGTGATGGCTTCGGCGATCGGGCCGCATCCGTACCCGACGATCGTGCGGGAGTTCCAGAACCTGATCTCGGAGGAGATCCGGGAGCGGTGCCTGCAGGAGATGGACCGGCTGCCGGATGTGGTGATCGCCCCGGTGGGCGGCGGCGCGCTCGCGCTCGGGGCATTTGACGCCTTCCTGCAGGAGGAAGAGGTGCAGCTGATCGGCTGCGAGGCCGCGGGAGAGGAGCTGGACGGGCCGGAGAGCCCTTCGGCGCTGACGACCGGCCGCAAGGGCATCTTCCACGGGATGAAGACGTATTTCTGCCAGGATGACGAGGGCCGGATCTCGCCGGTGCACTCGGTGGCGGCGGGGCTGACGTATCCGGGGGTGAACCCGGAACTGGCCGCGCTCGTGGACGAGGAGCGGGTGGACGTGATCTCGGTGACGGACGAGGAGGCGCTGGACGCATTTTCCATGCTGGCCCGGACGGAGGGCATCCTTCCCGCGCTGGAGAGCGCGCATGCGCTGGCGTGTGCGATGTCTCTGGCACCGGAGATGCGCCGGGACCAGGTGATTGTTGTGGTGCTTTCGGGCAGCGGTGACAAGGACTGCGAGGAAGTGGTCCGCATCGGAGAGGAGGAGAAGGATGAGCAGGATTCGTGAGGCATTTGCCCGGGGGAAGGCGTTTATCGCGTATGTGACCTGCGGGGATCCGAACCTTGAGACGACCAGGGAGCTGGTGCATGCGCTGGAGGATAACGGGACGGACCTGATCGAGCTGGGTATTCCTTTCTCGGACCCGACGGGCGAGGGCCCGGTGATTCACGCGTCGAACCTGCGGGCGCTGGATGGCGGCGTGACGACGGATCACATCTTCCGGATGATTGTGGAGCTGCGGGAGGAAGTGAGGATTCCGCTGGTGATCCGCACGTACGCGAACGTGGTTTATTCTTATGGGACCGAGCGGTTTATCATGCGCGCCTCGGAGGCGGGCGTGGACGGACTGCTCCTGTCGGACGTGCCATTTGAAGAGAAGGAAGAATTCGCGCCGATCTGCAGGCGCTACGGGATGGATATGATCTCGCTGATCGCGCCGACGTCGAAGGAGCGGATTGAGAGCATCGCGGGCGAGGCGGAGGGCTTCGTCTACTGTGTCTCGTCGCTCGGCGTGACGGGCATGCGCGAGGAGATCACAACGGATGTCAGCGGCATGGTGGAGCTTGCCAGGGAGAACGCGGATATTCCGGTGGCGGTCGGTTTCGGTATCGCGACGCCGGAGCAGGCGGCGGAGATGGCTGCGATCTCGGACGGCGTGATCGTGGGTTCTGCGATTGTGGACCTGATCGAGCGCTACGGTGAGGACTCGGCGGAGCCGGTGGCGGAGTTTGTCCGCGAGATGCGGAGGGCTGTGAGGTAAGCAGCGGCTTGCGCGAAGGAGGGGCTTATGCAGGAGAATACCAGAGAGGTGCCTGAGATTCAGGAAGAGGAGAAGAAAGCAATGAGTCAGGAAGCGCAGATGTTGGAGGAACTGATCCGCCTGGAGCACAATACTGCCCTGTGGCAGAAGGTGACGGGGATTGCCCTGATCGGGCTGTTTGTGATCTTCGGGGTCGCACTGCTGATCCTGGTGCCGAAGGTGAACGGCGCCGTGAGGCAGATGACGACGACGATGGAGAATGTGGACCGGCTGGCCGCGGAGGCGGAGACGGCCCTCGGGCAGGTGAACGGGCTTGCCGAACAGGTGGGCGGATCGATTGACAATATCGATGCGATGGTGCAAAATGTGGATGAGTTCGTCGTGGCGAATACGGAGAACGTGAACCAGGCGGTGAACAATTTTAATGATATTGATTTTGATTCGTTGAATGCGGCGATCCAGGACCTGAGGGACGTGGTGGAGCCGCTGGCGAATTTCGCGAGACGTTTCCAGTAAGGGGAAGCGTGCGTGCAGGCCTCAGGGCGAAGAGATGTAAGGAGCGGGTCCAGGGAAGATGAGTTACAGAAGATCGCTGTTTGTATTGATGTTGATGCTTGCGGTGCTGTTCGCGGCGTGCGCGAGCGCGGCGGGCGGAGATCTGCCGGCGCAGATGCGGGAGATCGAGACGACCACCGCGGAGACGACGACGGAGACGACCACAGAGGAGACGACCACCGAGAAGCTGCTGACGCCGGTGGATGTGAATGTGATGATGATCGGCGATATGCTGCTGCACACGAATGTGCAGAAGTCCGGCATCATGAGTGATGGGAGCTACAATTATGACCATCTCTTCGAGCACATCCAGGAGGAGATCGAGTGGGCGGACCTGGCGGTGGTGAACCAGGAGGTCATCATCGGCGGCAAGGCGATCGGCATAAAGAGTTATCCGTGCTTCAACTGCGTGGAGGAGGTCGGCGACGCGATCGTGAAGGCCGGCTTCAACGTGGTTCTGCACGCGACGAACCATACCTGGGATATGGGCGAGAAGGGCCTGACCAACTGCCTGAACTACTGGAAGGAGAATCATCCGGAGGAGATCGTCCTGGGTGTGCACGCAACGCAGGAGGACGCGGACAAGATCACGGTCTGGGAGAAGGACGGATTTAAGATCGCGATGCTCAATTACACCTACGGCCTGAACGGATTTAAGGTGACGCAGGGCAAGGAGTACCTGGTGGACCTGCTGGATAAAGACAAGGTGACGGATGACATCCGCCGCGCGAAGGAGCAGGCGGATTTCGTGATTGTCTTCCCTCACTGGGGGACAGAGTATACCTTCAAGGCGGACGAGATGCAGACCGAGTGGGCGCAGCTCTTCGCGGCAGAGGGCGTGGATCTGGTCATCGGCGCGCATCCGCACGTGGTGGAGCCCGTCGAGTGGGTGGAAAGCTCGCAGGGGAATCGGACGTTGGTGTATTACTCCCTCGGCAATTATGTATCTGCCCAGGATAAGGCTTACACGATGCTCGGCGGCATGGCCAAGGTGACGATTCACCGGGATGAGCACGGAGAGGTAAGTATCTCTTCCTATGACGCGGTTCCGCTGGTGACCCACCGGGGCGACGGAAGCGCGAAGAGCTTCGGGACTTATATCCTGACTGAGTATCCGGAGTCAAAGGCGAAGAAGAATAAGGTCATCGCGAAGGATTCGAGGTTCTCGATCGAATATGTGACGAACCTGTGGAACAAGACCATGGGCGAGGAATTCGCCATCCAGACCGATGGCGAATGATCGTTATACCAAGAGTAATGAGGCCGCATCCCGAAAGGGATGCGGCCTTTTTCTGTGAATCTGTATTCCAATGGGGAAATGGCAGGAGTATCAGGAATCTTATTCTCCCGCAGACACTTCTGATTTCTCATAGATCAATTGATGTAAGTAATACAAAGTTTCTTTCATGACAGCAGCGATTGCCTGAAATTCCATGGAACTATGGGCCTCTGCCGCAGTCGCATAGGTCAACTCCACTAAACTCCCCCAGGCTCCGCGGATCCTGACTTGATTCGTGATCGTCTCTTCGGCAGACTCTCCCCTATGAGTCTCGGCGTATTTCCTGCGCAGGGCAGCTGCTGCCTGATCCAGAAGCTGAATCGTCTGAGGCAGCCATAAAATCTCTAAGCGATGTTTTGCATCGGCCTGTGCCCAGAACTGAAGCAGATTCCGGGAGAAAGAATCGTCAAAATGATCTGCAAGAGGAGATTGCTGACTTTTGATCCGATAGATCACCCAGAGCACAAAGTGATCGACAAAGAAGGAATAGAACCCGTCAAGGCCATTCTCGTAATGGTTATAGAACGTCGTTTTGTTGATATGGGCACCGTCTACCAGTTCAGTAACCGTGATATCAGCAGGCAGTTTTTTGCCTAACAAATGAAAATAAGAATTCAACAGTTTCTGGTCGGAATCATAGTAATTGGAATTTCTTTTCTTCTTCATATCAAAAATGCAACGATTCAAGTATGAATCGTTGAAAATTCAACTTTTCAGGGGGTATCTGGTGATTGTCCTTTTGTTCGGAAGCATCTATGATGGAATCACAGATACCGTGAACCATCTCATGTCAACTTCAGTATAGGCCTTGGCTACAAGAATGTCAAATATATATATAACGCATATCTTTTACTGAAAAATAGTCTTTTCTGCGTTAACTTGACATGAGAAACATAATCATCTCAAGGGAGAGAGGAGTTGTTTATGAGAACTTATAAATGCTATCGTGTGCTTGCTGTTCTATTAGCGATACTTTTGACACTGCACCCGGTGATGTCGGATGCGGCAGCTGCAAGTGGAGGAAGAGATGATAGAAAAACGAGTCTGACGACAGAAGTTCCCTCTGAGGGGGGAAGAATTTCGCCCGCAGGGACTTCGATTATGCCGCAAACTGGTATTCCTTCCGGCAGGCTGGGTGAGAGTTTTGGAGATTCTCATGAGTTCGATTCCGCTGCACTTGTCACATCGGAGCTCGTCGAGGGCAGAAAAGAGAATGAAAAGCATTACCGGCTGGAGAACGGCGCTTATACGGCTGTCGTCTATCAGGAGCCGGTTCATGTGAGGGACTCCAACGGTTCCCTTCAGGAGATCGTCAACCATCTTTCTTTCAATGAATTAGAGAACCGTTATACGGTAACCATCGGAGACGTGGAGAAGGACTACGCCGCATCCATGAGTGCCGGAGATCTCCTCCGTGTGAGCAAGGGTGCGTATGAACTTGCCATGTCCCCGGT